>NZ_JBHUAF010000104.1:0-23369 GCF_042789895.1 Kitasatospora sp. NPDC056783 | reverse complement strand
AACCCCGCCCGGGCCGGGACCGGCCGTGGGCCGAGCCCGGTCCCGCGGAAACGATTCGGCCCCCGCCCGGCCGCGTCGTCGGCGTGGTCGAAGCGGGGGCCGAGGGCCCGGCGTGCGGATCAGCCCATGTCCTCCAGCCGGACGCCCTTGGTCTCCTTCATGAACTTCGCCACGAAGAGGACGGACAGCGCCGCGAAGGCGGCGTAGATCAGGTACGTCGCCGACAGGTTCCAGCGCGACATGGACGGGAACGAGACGGTGATCACCCAGTTCGCGATCCACTGCGCGGAGGCGGCCACGGAGAGCGCGGCGGCGCGGATCCGGTTCGGGAACATCTCGCCGAGCATCACCCAGACGACCACGCCCCAGGACATCGCGAAGAACAGCACGAAGGCGTTGGCGGCGACCAGTGCCACGGTGCCCTGGAGGTCGGGCAGGGTCAGGTTGTCGCCGCTGCCGGTGGCCGAGGAGAAGGCCCAGCCGGCCGTGCCGAGCGCGACCGCCATGCCGACCGAGCCGATCAGGGCGAGCGGCTTGCGGCCGATCCGGTCGACCAGCACGATCGCGATCACGGTGCCCAGGATGTTGATCACCGAGCCGACGAAGCTGATCAGCAGTGAGTTGTCCTGGTCGATGCCGACCGACTGCCACAGGATCGACGAGTAGTAGAAGATCACGTTGATGCCGACCAGCTGCTGGAAGACCGACAGACCGATGCCGACCCAGACGATCGGGAGCAGGCCGAAGCGGCCGCCGAGCAGGTCGCGGAAGCGCGGGCGGTGGTCGGAGGCGATCAGTGCCCGGATCTCGGCGATGCGGGCGTCCGTGTCGACGCCGCCCCCCTCGACCTCGGCGAGCACCTTGCGGGCGTCGTCCATGCGCTCGGCCTGGATCAGGTAGCGCGGGGACTCGGGGATGACCGAGGCGAGCGTGAAGTAGACGGCGGCCGGGACGACGCAGATGCCGAGCATCCACTGCCAGGCCTCCAGGCCGAGCAGCTGGCCGCGGGTGTCGCCGCCCGCTGCCCGTGCCAGCATCCAGTTGACCAGCTGGGATATCGCGATGCCGAGCACGATCGCGGCCTGCTGGAAGGAGGCCAGTCGGCCCCGGTACTTGGTCGGCGCGACCTCGGCGATGTAGGTCGGGGCGATCACCGAGGCGATGCCGATGGCCGCGCCGCCGAGGACGCGCCACAGCGCGAGGTCCCAGGCGGCGAACGGCAGCATCGAGCCGACGGCGCTGATCGCGAACAGCAGCGCGCCCGCCTTCATGACCTTGATGCGGCCGTACCGGTCGGCGAACCGTCCGGCGAGCGCCGCTCCGACCGCGGAGCCCAGCAGGGCCGAGGAGACGATCAGGCCGGTCACGCCGCTGCCGACGCCGAACTTCTCCTGGATGCCCGAGACGGCGCCGTTGATCACGGAGCTGTCGTAGCCGAACAGGACGCCGCCGAGGGCCGCTGCCGCGGTGATGAAGACGACGAAGCCGAGGCGGCCGGGCGCGGGGGCCTCGACCGCCCCGGAGGGCTTCTGGGTGACGCTCACGATCTGACTCCTGGTACTCAACGCTGAGCTCGGTAGCCGAGATCGTAACCCCTATTCGTTTAAGTCTTGTACACCGGGAACCTCAAGTTTCGCTCTGAGAATTCGTAAGGTGAACAAGCAAATTGAGCTGCCCGGTGCCCGGCGCACCGCGCCCGGCGCGCGGTGCGCGGCGCACCGCTCAGGCCGGCGCGGCGAGCGACAGCCCGAACCGGCCCTCGGGGTCGGTCCACCAGTGGCTCAGCCGCAGCCCGGCCGCCGCCAGTTCCTCGGCCACCCGCTCCCGGCGGAACTTCGCCGACACCTCGGTGCGCAACTCCTCGCCCGGGGCGAAGTGCACCGGCAGGTCCAGGGCCGGGATCTTCACGGTCTGCGCGCGCAGCGAACGCAGCCGCATCTCGATCCACTCCTGCTCCGGGTCCCAGAGCGCGACGTGCTCGAAGGCGTCCGGGTCGAAGTCGGCGCCCAGTTCGCGGTTGAGCACGTTCAGCACGTTCCGGTTGAACTCGGCGGTCACCCCGGCGGAGTCGTCGTACGCGGCGACCAGCACCGCCGGGTCCTTGACCAGGTCGGTGCCGAGCAGCAGGAAGTCGCCCGGGTCGAGGGCGGCGCGCAGGCGGCGCAGGAAGGCCGCGCGCTCCTGGGGCAGCAGGTTGCCGAGGGTGCCGCCGAGGAACGCGACCAGGCGCGGGCCGCCCTCCGGGGGCAGGCCGAGCCGGGCGGTGAAGTCGGCGAGCACCCCGTGCACCCCGAGCCCGGGGTACTCGGCGGCGAGCGCGGCGCCGGCCGCGGCCAGCGCGCTCTCGCTGACGTCCACCGGGACGTACGTCTCCAGGGTGCCGAGCGCGCGCAGGGCGTCCAGCAGCAGCCGGGTCTTCTCGGAGGAGCCGGAGCCCAGCTCGACCAGGGTCCGGGCCCCGGTGGCGGCGGCGATCTCGCCGGCCCGCGCGGTCAGGATGGCCCGCTCGGCGCGGGTCGGGTAGTACTCGGGCAGCCGGGTGATCTCCTCGAACAGCTCGCTGCCCCGCGCGTCGTAGAACCACTTCGGCGGGAGCCACTTGGGTGCGGAGGTCAGTCCGTGCTGCACGTCGTGGCGCAGCGCGGTGCTGAAGTGGTCGGCGGGCAGCAGCCGGACGAGGTCGAAGGTGTCCATGACAGGGTGGTTCCTCTGTTCAGAAGATGAAGGGAGAGTGGGCGTCAGTCGCGGCCGGGAAGCCGGTCCACGGTGATGCCGCGCGAGTCCGCCAGCAGCAGCGAACCGTCCGGGACGGGCGTCCAGCCCGGCGCGTCGTCGTACGGCTCGGAGGCCACCACCGTGCCGAGGCCCGGCAGGACGCGGTGGTACAGGGTGTCGCCCCAGGTGGTCGCGGCGATCGCGGTGCCGTCGGTGAGCAGCAGGTTGAGCCGTCCGGTGGTGTGCGCGGCGACGTCGGCGACGGTGGCCGCCAGCGCCTCGCCCGGTCCGGCGCCGGCCCGCAGCCGGTGCAGGGTGAGCGCCCAGAGCAGGGCCGAGTCGGTGCGCGCTTCCAGTTCCAGCAGTTCGGCCGGGGGCAGCAGGGCGGCCGGCGCGCCCAGTTTGCCGGGCCAGCCGGTCACCGCGCCGTTGTGGCTGAACAGCCAGCGCTCGGCGGCGAACGGCGCGGCCGCGGCCTCGCCCGCCGCGCAGCCCTCGGTGGCGGAGCGGACGGCGGCGAGCAGCGCCCGGGTGCGGACCACCCGGGCGAGGTCGGCGAAGGTCTCGTCCGCCCAGATCGGCCCGGTCCGGCGGTAGCGGGCGGGCACCTCGTCCCCGTCCGCGTACCAGCCGAGGCCGAAGCCGTCCGCGTTGACCGTCCCGTACCGTTGGACGCGGGGCGCCCAGGACTGCCGGTAGAGCCCGTGCGGCGGGTGCACCAGAAGCTCTCGTGGTGCCACCGGCTCGCCGAGATAAGCGATATGACGACACATCAGGCACCGTCCAGGCTGCGCGCGGTGCGGAATCCGGCGAAGATCTGCCGCCGGATCGGGTAGTCCCAGTTGCGGAAGGTGCCCCGGCAGGCGACCGGTGCCACCGCGAAGCAGCCGCCGCGCAGCACCTTGTACTCGGGGCCGAAGAACACCTCCGAGTACTCCTGGTAGGGCCAGGCCCGGAAGCCCTGGTAGGGGCGGAAGTCGCTGGCCGTCCACTCCCACACGTCGCCGATCAACTGCCGGACACCGTACGGGGACTGGCCCTTCGGGTAGCTTCCGGCCCCGGCCGGGCGCAGGTGGCGCTGGCCGAGGTTGGCGTGCTCGGGGCCGGGGGGCCGGTCGCCCCAGGGGTAGCGCCGGGAGCGTCCGGTGGCCGGGTCGTGCCGGGCCGCCTTCTCCCACTCCGCCTCGCTCGGCAGCCGCCGGCCCGCCCACCTGGCGTACGCGTCCGCCTCGTACCAACTGACATGCAGCACCGGCTCGGTCGGCTCGACGGGTTCGATCGAACCGAAGCGGCGGCGCAGCCACTGGCCGTCCTGCCGGCGCCAGAACAGCGGGGCGGTCAGGCCGGCCTGCTGCCGGTGCGCCCAGCCCTCGGGTGTCCACCAGCGCGGGTCGTCGTAGCCGCCGTCCTCGATGAAGCGCTCGTACGCGGCGTTGGTGACCGGGGTGGTGTCCAGCAGGAAGGCCGGCAGGTCGACGGCGTGGGCCGGGCGCTCGTTGTCCAGCGCCCAGGGCTCGGTGTCCGTTCCCATGGTGAACGGGCCCGCGGGGATGAGGACTTCGGCGGGCAGCGCGGCCGCGTCGGCGGGCGCGGGCGGCGGCGGGGGAGCGGTGAGGGCCGGCTCGCCCCTGCGGAGCTGGTGGGTGATCAGCATCGTCTCGTCGTGCTGCTGCTCGTGCTGGGCGATCATGCCGAACGCGAACCCGGCCCGCAGCAGCGGCGCGCCCTCCAGCGGGCTGGCGGCCAGCAGGTCCAGCACCCGGCCGCGCACCTCGTGGGCGTAGGCGCGGGCCTCGGCGGGCGGCAGCAGCGGCAGGCCGGGGCGCTCGGCGCGGGGGTGCTGGAAGGCGTCGTACAGCGGGTCGATCTCGGGGTGCATCGGATCACGGCCGCCGACGTTGCGCAGCAGCCAGAGTTCCTCCTGGTTGCCGATGTGCGCGAGGTCCCAGACCAGGGGGGACATCAACGGGGAGTGCTGGGCGGTGAGGTCGCCGTCCTCGACGCAGTCGGTCAGCGCGGCGGTGCGGGCGCGGGCGGCCAGCAGCTCGGTGGCGATGCTCTCGCGCAGCGCCTCGGTGCCGAGGCCGTCGAGGCCGTCGAGGGGGCTGAGTCCGCCGGAGGTGCCGAGGGCCTCGGCGGGGTGGGCGGTGCCGGCGGAGTGGGCGGCGGCGGTGGCGCCGGTCGGGTCCGTGCCGCCCGCCTCGGCATCCCCGTGGGGTCGGACGTCGGTCATGGTGCTGCCTCCTCCGGGGGAGTGCGTAGGGTGCCGGAGCGCAGGGCGTCCAGCTGGTCGTCGGCCGGGCAGCGGCCGCGCACGGGGTAGCGCTCGGCGAACTCGGCGACGGTGGCGCGCAGTCGCCCGGCGCCGGGCAGGCGTCCCAGGGCGGCGTCGGCGGCGGCGAAGCAGGCGAGGGCGGCCCGGCGCAGCTCGGGATCGGCCATGGCCAGGGTGGCGGCGCGGCGCCAGACGTCGCTGCGCGGCGCGCGCGGGCCGTCCGTCCCCGGCCGGTCGGAGGACTCCAGCGGCTCCAGGGCGGACAGCGCGGCGTCGGCGGCCACCGGGTCGTCCAGCAGTGTGGTGACCAGCGCGGTCGGCACCACCCAGCCGTCCCCGGGCTGGGCGTCGATCATCCGCAGCTCCAGGTGGCCGCGTGGGCGCACCGGCGGGAAGAGGGTGGTGCGGTGGTACTCCAAGTCGTCGAGGGTGGGCGGGCGTTCGCCCCCGCCGCGGATCCAGTCACGGAAGGTCAGTCCGGCCGGCGCCGTCCAGGGCAGGCCCTCGGGCCTTCGGACGCACAGCACTTCGGCGTCCAGCACGTACCGCGCCCAGGCCTCGCGCGGGTCGCCGTGGTCGGGCTCCGGGGCGAGGGTGCGGGTCGGGTCCATCCGCGACCAGACCACCTGGCGGGTGGACCGGTGGCCGGTCGGACTTCCGTCCAGGATGGGGGAGTTGGCGAATGCGGCGACCAGGACCGGGCCGAGCAGGTGGGCCAGTCGCCAGCGGTGCCCGACCGCGTGCGGGCCGTCCGCCTCGCCGGCGTCCAGGCAGACCTGCACGGAAGCGGTCCCGGTCATCATGATCCGGCCCCAGGGCCCGGCGGAGTCGAAGAACCGCTCCATCGCCACGTAGCGGGGGTGGTCCAGGACCATCCGTCGGGGGCGGGCCAGCGGGTCCGTCCCGGTGCCGGTGAGTCGCAGGCCCTGCGCCGCGAAGGCGTTCCGCAGGGCGGTCAGATCGCGTCGGGTTTCCTCGACGCAGGCCAGGAGGCCGGTGGCGGGCGGGGAGCTGAGCTCGACCTGTCCGCCGGGTTCGAGCGTGAGGCGCGAACCGGAGGGGAGCGAGGTGCCGTCCGGGCCGCCGAGTGGCAGCGACTCCAGTGCGGCGTGGAGCAGTTCAGGCTCCACGGGCCGGGTGGGACATCGGTTGTCGTGGACGAACCATTCGACTTCCACCCCGACCAGTCGGGGTGGTCCGATCTTGAAGCAGACGCCCGACACATGGCTGCGCGCCCCCGATTCGGTCAACGGGGTCACCCCCGGTGGGGGTGGTGGCGTGCTCTGCCGGTCGGGCGGAGTGGTGCGGGATGTCGGTATCACCGGACTCACCGTCCTCGGGATCACGATTGCGGCCCGGTCTACCCTGCCCAGTCTGCTACGGAGCATGCGAGGGTGCCCCGCAAAAATCGCGTGAACGTTCGTTTCTCCAGGTCAGTGGTGTGGCGATCGGGTGAATGGGGGAGATATTCGGGGTGGCCCGCCGGTGGGTGCGGGCGGAGTCCGGCCGGGGCAATTGCCCGGGTCACGGGCGCGACGGGCGCGACGGGCGCGACGGGCTCTCCGGACGCTCTGGATGCTCCAAGCGCTCCAGCCGGTCGAGGACGGTCGCCAGCACCGACCCCGGCAGGGCGTAGTTCAGGCGCAGCGAACCCCGGCCGCCCGGACCGAAATCGGCTCCGTCGGAGGCCTCCAGTCCACAGCGCTCCAGCAGCGCCCGGCGGGCCTCGGCGGGCGGCAGGCCGAGTGCGGCGGCGTCCAGCCAGAGCAGGTAGGAGGCCCGCGGGGTGGAGCGGACGGCGGGCCCCAGCCGGGCGGTGAGCCGGGTGCGGGCGGCGGCGAGGTGGGCGAGCAGGGCGTCCAGCCAGGGGCCGCCCTCGCGCAACGCCGCCTGCTGCACGGTCTGTTCCAGCAGGCCGCCCTCCCAGAGGCCGTAGCCGGCCAGGGATTCGGAGAACCGGGCGCGCAGCCCGGGGTCCGGGACGAGCGCGAAACTGCTGGGAACGCCGGAGCAGTTGAAGGTCTTTCCGACGGAGTTGAGGGTGACGACGAGGTGGCGGTGCGCCGGGTCGGCGGTGGTGACGGCGACGGGGTGCGAGTGGCCGGGGTGGGTGAGGTCGCCGTGCACCTCGTCCGAGACCAGCAACGTGCCGTTCTCCGCCGACCACGTGGCGAGACCGCGCACCGCGTCGGCCGGCCACACCGTGCCGGAGGGGTTGTGCGGGTTGCTCAGCAGCAGGGCGCCGGCGGGGTGGGGAAGCGGGCCGGAGGGCAGCCGACAGCCGTCCGGGCCCAGGTCCAGTGGCAGTTCGCGGTGGGGGAGGCGGGCCGCGCGGCAGAGTTGGGCGAAGCCGCCCCACTCGGGGGTGGGCAGGAGCACGGGCGCCTGCGGCCGGACGGTCTCCAGCAGGACGCGCAGCGCGGTGCGCGGGCCGCAGGGCAGCAGCAGGACCCAGTCCGGGTCCACCGCGGCGCCGTGCCGGGCGCGGTACCAGTCGGCCACCAGGGCCCGCCCGGCCGGGTCGCAGACCGTGTACCCGTACGCCCGGTGCCGGGCGCGCCGCTCCAGCGCCTCGGCCACGGCGGGCGGGCCGGGAAGGTCCATGTCGGCGAGGCCCATCGGGATCACCCCGGGGGCGCCGGCCCGGGCCCACTTGCTGCTGCCGGTGCCGGCGCGGTCGAAGGGGGCGTCGAAGTCGAAGCCCGAGCGGGGGGCCGGGGCGGGGCCGGGGGTGGCGCGAACAGATGACAGATTTCGAAATCTGTCATCTGTTCGCTGAAAGCTGTTCTCTGTCATCTGTTCGCCGTCACCCGCCACCCGTCACCCTCAGGGCCGCTCCGCCGTCGTCCGCCGCCACCCCGGCCCGCCCCCGTCAGGTGTGCGGCGAGCCCCCGTCGCCCCCGGCGCATCATCACCGCGTGGTTGCCCCGGAACAGCGGGTGCAGCGGCAGCGCGAGCCGGCGCAGCAGGAGCTTGCCGGGCCGCGAGTCCTCCTCGAACAGCACCCGGCTCCCCGCGCCGCCCGGCCCGTCCGGCGTCACGGTGAACCGCGACCACCCGGCCAGGTCGCCCCGCATGGCCGCTTCGAGCACCCCGGCGGCCGGGTCGCGGCGGCTCGTCGCCAGGCCGATCACCAGGCTGTACGGCAGCAGCGCGCGCACCACCACGTCCCCGGAGTCCTCGCCGGTCGGCCGGACCTCGCGGATCTCCGGCCACCACAGCGGATAGCTCCGCACGTCCTCCAGTGCCGCGTACACGGCGGATGCCGGGGCCGGGAGCCGCCAGACGCCCCGGAATCGGTAGTGGTTGGGGTCCACGGGCCCACCCTAGTCGGGCCCGGTCGGCCCGAGGGGCGAACGCCGGCGGACCCTTGCCGAATCGGTCCGCGGCGCCGACCATGACCGGAAGGGAACGTTCCGGAAACGCCCGCCCCCGAGGAGGGGGGCACTCCGCTTGCAGCCGTTCGGGGTGCGGGGGAGGATCTTCCGTGCTTGTAGTCTCATCAGTCATGGCAGCATCCCCCAGGCGCTGCGATCCCAGAACCGGAGTGAAGGAGTCACGGGCATGCGGCGACCGAACTGGGTACCGGAGGGTACGGACCTGGACAAACCGAACGCCGCTCGCGTCTACGACTACTACCTGGGGGGATCGCACAACTTCGAGGTCGACCGGGAGATGGCCCGCAAGGCGATCGCCATGTGGCCGGAACTGCCGCAGATCATGCGCTCCAACCGCGCCTTCCTGCGCCGCGCCGTGACCTTCCTCGCCGAGCAGGGCATCACCCGCTTCCTGGACATCGGCTCCGGCATCCCGACCTTCGGCGCGGTGCACGAGATCGCGCGGGCGATCCGCCCCGAGACCGAGGTCGTCTACGTGGACCGCGACCCCGTCGCCGTCGCGCACAGCCGCCTGCTGCTGGAGGACGACGACGCCAGCGCCGTCGTCCAGGCCGACCTGCGCCACGTCGCCGACCTGCTGGCCCGCCCCGAGGTCGTCGAACTGCTGGCGGCCGGTGAGCCGGTGGCCGTGCTGCTGGTGGCCGTCGCTCACTTCGTCAGCGACGACGAGGACCCGTGGAAGCTGATCGGGGTGATCCGCGACGCCCTCCCGCCCGGCAGCGCGCTGGTCCTCTCGCACGCCTCCCTGGAGAGCCGCCCGGACCAGGCGGAGGACCACCAGAAGCTCTACCAGCGGACGCCGACCCCGCTGACCATGCGCACCCACGAGCAGATCACCGCGATGTTCTCCGGCTTCGAGCTGGTCGAGCCGGGCGTGGTCCACCTGCCGCTGTGGCGCCCGGACCAGCCCGGTACCGTCGGGGAGCACCCCGAACGGATCGCCGGGGTCGCGGGCGTGGGGATCCGCGCTTGAGCGGACGCGACGAACGAGGCACCGACGGCCGCGCGTCCCGCGCGGTGGCCGCCGGGAGCGTGGCGCCGGGAACGGGTGGCGGCGGGACCAACGGCCGCCGCACGGCCCGGGCGGTCGTCACCACGCCCGTCGTCGCGCCCGACGTCGCGCCCGCCGAAACCGGCGGGTACAGCAGAGGAACCAGGTTCAGCAGATGAGTACCACCCCGGTGCGCGGCAACGCGGAGCGCTTCCACGAGGAGTGGGCCCGACTGCTCTCCGCCGACCACGGCATCGCCGTCCACCCCGGCCTGCTCGGCCGGCTGGTCGCGCGCACCGCGGCACTGCTGCACCGCGCCCAGGAGGACGAACCGTTCGAGCCGGGGCTGGCCGCGCAGGTCGGCGCCGAGCTGGTCGACGCGCACTTCACCGACCCGTTGCTGCTGGCCCGGGCGGTCGAGCTGCTCCAGACGCAGCCCGCCCACGACGACCGCGGCCCCGCCCTGACCGGCGCCTTCGCGGCCGGCTGGGCCGCCGCCCTGCGCGAGCGCACGCTGAGCGAGCAGGAGGCGATCCGCACCGCCGCCGACGCGGCCCGCAAGGAGGCCGAGCGGGCCCTGCGCGACTCCGAGGCCCGGTTCCGGGCGCTGTTCGAGAGCGCCGCGATCGGCATCGCCATCGGCGACACCGACGGCAAGATCCTGGCCGTCAACAAGGCCGTGCAGGAGCTGTTCGGAGCGGGGCCGGAGGACATGGTCGGCCGCCGGGTCGACGACCTCGTCCACCCCGAGGACACCCCCGGCGTCTGGGAGGCGTACGAGGAGCTGATCGGCGGCAAGCGGGAGTACTTCCAGTTCGACAAGCCGTACTACCGCCAGGACGGTGAGGTGGTCTGGACCCACCTCACCGTCTCGCTGATCCGCGACGAGGACGGCGCCCCGCAGTACCAGGTCGCGATGCTGGAGGACGTCACCGACCGCTACCGGCTCCAGGAGCGGCTGCGCCACCAGGCCACCCACGACCCGCTGACCGGCCTGCCCAACCGCGCGGCCTTCTTCGAGCGGCTGGAGAAGCTGTTCGAGGAGCCCGAGCCCGGGGCCCGCTTCGGCCTCTGCTACGTCGACCTCGACGGCTTCAAGGTGGTCAACGACAGCCTCGGCCACGACATGGGCGACCAGCTGCTGTCCGCCGTCGCCGCCCGGTTGAAGGCCGCCCTCAGCCCGCTCGGCCACCTGGTGGCCAGGCTCGGCGGCGACGAGTTCGTCGTCCTGCTGGAGAAGTGCCGGGGTGAGCAGGAGGCGGTGGCCGCGGCGAAGACCGTGCTCAAGGCACTGGCCGGGCCGGTGCTGATCGGCGACCACAAGCTCGCCGTGGGCGCCAGCGTCGGCGTGCTGGAGCGGCGGGTGTCCACCACCACCCCCGGCGCCGCCGTCCGGGCCGCCGACCTCACGCTCTACCGCGCCAAGGAGGCCGGCCGCGGCCGTTGGACGCTGTTCGACCCCAAGGAGAACGCCCGCGCGGTCAGCCGCTACGCGGTGTCGGTGCGGATGCCCGCCGCCCTCGACCGCGGCGAGTTCTTCATCGACTACCAGCCGCTCTACCGCCTCGCGGACGGCCGGCTGGCCGCCGTGGAGGCACTGGTGCGCTGGCGCCACCCGCAGCTCGGTGTGCTCGGGCCGGACGAGTTCGTCACCACCGCCGAGGAGACCGGGCTGATCATGCCGCTCGGCCGCTGGGTGCTCGAACAGGCCTGCGGCCAGGCCGCGGACTGGATCAAGCAGTTCGGTGACGCGGCGCCGCAGCTCAACGTCAACCTGGCGGTCCGGCAGGCCCGCAGCGCCGCGCTGGTCACCGACCTCGGCCGGATCCTCGACAGCACCGGACTGGACCCGGCCCGGCTGCAGTTGGAGATCACCGAGTCGACCGTGGTCGGGCCGGAGGACGAGGCGCTGCGCACCCTGCACGGGCTGGTGGACCTCGGGGTGTCGCTGGCCGTGGACGACTTCGGCACCGGCTGGTCCAACCTCGCCTACCTGCGCGACCTGCCGGTCTCCGGGCTGAAGATCGCGGGCTCCTTCGTCGGCGATCTGCACGAACCGGGCAAGGACGAGTCCACCGGCTGGCGGATCGTCAGCGGACTGGTGTCGATGGCGCACGCGCTCGGCCTGAACGTCACCGCCGAGGGCGTGGAGACCCACCGGGACGCCGAGCGGCTGCGGAGCATGGGCTGCGACTGGGCGCAGGGCTGGCACTTCGGGCGCCCGGTGCGGCCGGTCGAGATCGCCCGGCGGATCGTGGAGGAGCCGCAGGGGCGCCCGGTCGAGGAGAACTGACCGCTCCGGCGGTCCGGTTCGATCCGGCGGTCGAGGTCCGGCTCGCGGCCACCGGGACGCACCTGACGCCCGGCTCCTGGGGGACGGGGCAGACCGGCGCGGCCTACCAGCCGGGTTCCTCCTGCTGCTGGCCGTGGTGTCGCCGGTGAGCACCCTCGGAACGCCGGCCACGGCCCGGGGCCTGTTCGCGGTCTGGGTCCCGGCCGCGCTGTTCCTCGGCGCCCGAGCCGCTGGAACCGGTGGAGGCACTGCGGATCCCGGTGTTCGAGGGAGCGTTCGGGGCCGCCGCGGGGCTGTGGGGGCAGGGCGCCTTCTGGGCCGCCCTGCTGCCGGCCCTGCCACTGGCGGCGTACGCGGGGCTGCGGACGGTGCGCGGGCGGCCGGAGAGGGCCCGGTGGGCGTTCCCGCCGGATTCGACCAGGTAGGCGTACAACACCTCATCAGCCCCAGATGTCCCGCCGGGGTTTCCAGCATGTGGATGCGAAGGAACTCGCGGTGTGGACACTGCGAGACTTCCACCGTTCCCTTGGACGCGTCCCCCCGGTTCACGGGAACTCTGCGCAACCAACCGACAACCACGGAAGGGTCCTGACCAGATGCCGACGACCCCCGCCATCCCCGGTTCCTCCCCCGCCACCTTCGAAGCCGAGCAGCGCGCGATATCGGCGCTCTACGCGGACGTCGTCCGCCGCAACCAGGGCGAGGACGAGTTCCACCAAGCCGTCCACGAGGTCCTGGAGACCCTGGCCCCGGTGCTCGCCCACCGCCCGGAACTCCTCGACGCCCGGATCATCGAGCGGATCTGCGAGCCCGAGCGGCAGCTCATGTTCCGGGTGCCGTGGACGGACGACTCCGGGGACATCCACGTCAACCGCGGCTTCCGGGTGGAGTTCAGCAGCGCCCTCGGCCCGTACAAGGGCGGACTGCGCTTCCACCCCTCGGTGAACCTCGGGATCGTCAAGTTCCTCGGGTTCGAGCAGATCTTCAAGAACGCCCTCACCGGTCTGCCCATCGGTGGCGGCAAGGGCGGCTCCGACTTCGACCCCAAGGGTCGCTCGAACGCCGAGATCATGCGGTTCTGCCAGTCCTTCATGACCGAGCTGTACCGCCACCTCGGCGAGTACACGGACGTTCCGGCCGGGGACATCGGCGTCGGCGGCCGGGAGATCGGCTACCTGTTCGGCCAGTACAAGCGGATCACCAACCGGTACGAGAGCGGCGTGCTCACCGGCAAGGGCCTCGGCTGGGGCGGCGCACAGGTCCGCACCGAGGCCACCGGCTACGGCTGCGTCATGTTCACCGGCGAGATGCTGCGCAGCCGCGGCGAGAGCTTGGACGGGCGCCGGGTGGTCGTCTCCGGTTCCGGCAACGTCGCGGTCTACGCGATCGAGAAGGCGCAGCAGCTCGGTGCGACGGTGCTGACGGCCTCTGACTCCTCCGGCTACGTGGTGGACGAGAAGGGCATCGACCTCGACCTGCTCAAGGAGGTCAAGGAGGTGCGGCGCGGCCGGATCTCCGAGTACGCCCAGCTGCGCGGCAGCCATGTCCGGTTCGTCGAGGGCCCGGGTGTGTGGAGCGTGCCGTGTGACGTCGCGCTGCCCTGCGCCACCCAGAACGAGCTCACCGAGGCCGACGCGCTCGCCTTGGTGCGCAACGGGGTGCTGGCCGTCGCCGAGGGCGCCAACATGCCCACCACGCCCGACGCGGTGCGGGTGCTCCAAGAGGCCGGAGTGGCCTTCGGCCCGGGCAAGGCGGCGAACGCGGGCGGTGTCGCGACCAGTGCGCTGGAGATGCAGCAGAACGCCTCGCGCGACTCCTGGAGCTTCGAGTACACCGAGGAGCGCCTCGCCGGGATCATGAAGCACATCCACGACTCCTGCCACACCACCGCCGAGCGCTACGGTCAGCCGGGCAACTACGTGGTCGGCGCGAACATCGCCGGCTTCGAGCTGGTC
Source organism: Kitasatospora sp. NPDC056783 (assembly GCF_042789895.1). Lineage (NCBI taxonomy): Bacteria > Bacillati > Actinomycetota > Actinomycetes > Kitasatosporales > Streptomycetaceae > Kitasatospora > Kitasatospora sp. NPDC056783. Next base: position 9,742 of record NZ_JBHUAF010000104.1, on the reverse strand, counting down.
GCGGACGCGATGCTGGCGCAGGGGCTGATCTGAGCCGCGGCTGAGGCCGGGGGGCGGAGGACGGGTAACACGTGACAGCCGACAGCTGACAGATTTCGAAATCTGTCAGCTGTCAGCTGTTCGCCCACTTCTGTTCGGCCTCGGTGCCGTTCGCCGCCCGCCACTGCCTGCCGCCGCCCGCCACTGCCTGCCCCCGCCGATCGGCACCCGATCGGAGCGGGCACCGATTGTCGGGTGCGGCAGGGTGGGCCCTTCCTACGGTGGAGACCAACAGAGGAGGGCGGGGCGGCGTGCTGGAGCACCTGAACCGGGCGATGGACCGGATCGAACGCGACCTGGACCGCGAGGTCGACGTGGCCGAACTGGCGCGGATCGCGATGACGTCGGAGTACCACTTCCGGCGGCTGTTCTCGATGCTCGCCGGGATGCCGTTGTCGGAGTACGTCCGCCGCCGGCGGCTGACCGTCGCCGGGGCCGAAGTCCTGGACGGCGAGCGGACGTTGCTCGATGTCGCGGTCCGGTACGGGTACTCCTCGGGCGAGGCGTTCGCCCGGGCGTTCCGGGCCATGCACGGGGTCGGGCCGGGCGAGGCCCGGCGCGACGGCGCGGTGCTCGTCTCGCAGCCCCGGATGTCCTTCCGACTCGTCGTGGAGGGGAGCAGCAGCATGGAGTACCGGATCGTGGAGAGGCCGGCCTTCCGGATCGTGGGTAGGAAGGCCCGGGTCACCCTGATCTACCGGGGGATCAACCCGGGGATCGCCGAGTTCATCAAGGGGCTCGGCAAGGAGGCGGTCGAGCGGATCGCGGAGCTGTCCGGGCAGGACCCGGACGGGATCGTGTCGGTGAGCGACGACTTCTCGCCGAACCGCGAGGAGGGGTCCGAACTCGACTACTGGCACGCGGTGGTGGCACGCGAGGACGTCGACGTCCCGGCGGACCTGGACGTGCTCGAGGTCCCGGCCGGTACCTGGGCGGTGTTCACCAACACCGGACCGTTCCCGCAGGCCCTGCAGGAGATGTGGGGGGACGTGGCCAGTCAGTGGTTCCCGTCCAACCCCTACGAGGCCCGGCCGGGTCCGGAGATCCTCTCGACGCGCTTCGTCCCGGGCGCCGCTGACGCCGAGGCGCAGCTGTGGATCCCGGTGGCCCGGGCCGTGCGCGGCTGAGGAGCGACGGCCGACGGTCGACGGCCGGTCGGTGACGGGTGACGGACACCGGGTGACAGATGACAAGTGACAGCTGACAGATTTCGAAATCTGTCAGCTGTCACTTGTTCGCCCGCCCCCGTTCGGCTCAACACCGTCCGCCACCCGCCGCCCCCGCCCCGCATGCTGGGGCGGGAGGTGTGCGGGGGCCGAGGCGCCGAAAACCCGGGAGTTCCCGAGCAACGAGCAAGCTGCGAGGACAGACGTCATGAAGCAGACCTCCGTGACCACCAACGCCCCCTGCTGGACCGAGCTGGGGACCTCCGACCCGGCCGCCGCCCGGACCTTCTACACCGAACTGTTCGGCTGGCGGGCGGACGACACGGCCCGCCCCGGGGACGACGGCTACACCCAGATGCTGGTCCGGGACGCCCCGGCCGCCGCCATCACCCCGCGCTACGCCCCGCAGCAGCCGATCGCCTGGACGGTCGGCCTCGCGGTCGCCGACGCCGACACGACCGCCACGAAGATCAAGGAAGCGGGCGGCCGGATCCTCAAGGACCCCACCGACGTGTCCGACTTCGGCCGCTTCTCGGTGGCCGCCGACCGGTCCGGTGCGGTGTTCATCCTCTGGCAGGGCCGCGCCTTCAAGGGCGCCGGAGTGTTCAACGAGCCCGGCTCGCTCGGCTGGGCGGAGTTGCTCACCCGCGACCCGGACGGCGCGCTCGCCTTCTACCCGGCGGTCTTCGGCTGGTCCGTCGCCCCGTCCGAGCACTACCCCCAGTGGGGCCTCGACGGCCAGGACTTCGGCGGCATGCTGACGATGGACGACCGCTTCCCGCCCCAGGTGCCGCCGCACTGGCTGCCCTACTTCGCGGTCGCCGACGTCGACAACACCGTCAGCCGGGCGACGGCGCTCGACGGCGACGTGCTGATGCCCGCCACCGGTCTGCCCGGCGGCCGGCGGATCGCCGTGCTGCGCGACCCCCAGGGGGCGGCGTTCGGCGTCTACACCGCCGGCACCGAGGGCTGACCGGCGCCCCGGACGCCGCGCGAGCGGCGCCACCCGGCGACGGCCGCCCCGGCCGCCGCCCCGGCGCTGACCACCAGCGCCCCCAGCGGCACCACGTCGCCGACCCGGTCGTACCAGGTCAGTGCCCCCGGGGCGGTGAGCGGCAGCCGGACGGTCAGCGCGCCCGTGGCGCCGGTGCCGAGCCGGGCGAGCTCCCGCCCCTCGGCGTCGAAGGCCGCCGACACCCCGGTCAGCGAGGCCTGCACGGCCGGCCGGCCGGTCTCGGCGGCCCGGATCGCCGCCAGCGAGACGTGCTGCTCGGGCGCCCAGGTGTGCTGGAAGGTCGAGGTCGAGGACTGGTAGACCAGCACCCGGGCACCGTCCGCCGCGGCGGTGCGGGCCATGTCGGGGAAGGCCGACTCGAAGCAGATCAGCGCCCCGACCGGCAGCGGCGAGCCCGTCCGGTCGGTGGCGGGCAGGACGTGGAAGGACGTGCCGGGAGCCCGGTTCTCGCCCGCCGCCCGGCTGACCCCGGCGATCCAGCCGAGCACCGGCCGCAGCGGGATGTACTCGCCGAACGGCACCAGCCGGATCTTGCGGTAGCGGTCCACCACCCCGGCGGGGGAGAGCAGCACCGCGTCCTTGGAGATCCGCCCGTCGGCCTTGCGCGCGTCCTCGCCGGCGACGAGTTCGGCGCCGGTGGTCGCGGCGAGCCGGCGCAGCGCGTCCAGCGCCGCCGGGTCGCGATCCAGGTCGGCGGTGGTGCTGCTCTCGCCCCAGACGACCAGGTCCACCGGTCGCCCGGCCAGGCCGGTGGTGATCCGCGCGCTCGCCTCGAACCGTGCCTGGGGGTCCTCCACGATGCCGGGCTGGACCAGCGCCACCGTCACGGTCCCGTCCCCGGCGGGCGCCGCGCGCAGCGCGAACAGCAGCGGACCGGAGGCCAGCACGAGTACGGTCGCCCCGGCCGCGACGGCCCGTGGCCGCCGCCGCGCGGATGTCAGCGCGATCAGCACCCCGGTGTTCACCGCCGCCACCGCCGCGCTGACCAGCCAGATCCCGCCGGCCGAGGCCAGCCCGAGGACCGCCGGGTGCTGCCACTGGGTGGCGCCGAGCAGCGCCCACGGTCCGCCGAGCGCGGGCCAGGACCGGGCGAACTCGGTGGTCACCCAGACCGCCGGCACGAGCAGCAGTGCGAGCAGCGCCCGACGGACGGTCGGTTCGGGGTGCAGCAGCCGGTGCACGGTGTACCCGACGGCGCTCTGGAGCGCCCCGAACAGCACCGCGAGCACCGGCAGCCCCGGCCCGACGGAAGGGACCAGCCAGGACATCGCCGTCAGGATGAAGCCGGCGCCGAACCACCAGCCGCGCACCGCGGCCTCCCGTCCCGAGGGCGCCCGCCGCATCAGCAGCAGCCCGGGGACGAGCGCGACCCACGCCAGCCAGGCCTGCCCGGGCGCGGGGAAGGCGAGCGCCGGCACAGCCCCGGCCGCCAGCGCCCCAACCCGCGCGCGGTACCGGGGTGGCGCGTGCGGCTCCGGTTCCCGGACGGCGGGCGTGCTCGGGGCCGGGCTGGCGGGGGCGGGGCGGCGCGACATGACCCGTATTGTCCGCTTCGGTGGCGTGCGCCACCAGTGTCCGGATCGACCGAACGCGGCGCCGGCTCCCCCCGCCCCGCCTCGCCTGCCCCGTACGGACTCAGTCCTCGCCGCCCTCCAGGTCCCCCTCGGTCTCCAGGAACGCGGCCTGCAACTGCTCGATCAGCTTCGGGTCCGGCCGCTCCCACAGCCCGCGGCTCGCCGCCTCCAGCAGCCGCTCGCTGATCCCGTGCAGCGCCCACGGGTTGGCGCCCGCGAGGAACTCCCGGTTGACCGGGTCGAGGACGTACTCCTGGGTCAGCTTCTCGTACATCCAGTCCGCGACCACGCCCGTGGTGGCGTCGTAGCCGAACAGGTAGTCGACGGTCGCGGCCATCTCGAAGGCGCCCTTGTAGCCGTGGCGGCGCATCGCCTCGATCCAGCGCGGGTTGACCACCCGGGCGCGGAAGACCCGGGCGGCCTCCTCGGTCAGGGTGCGGGTGCGGACCGTCTCCGGGCGGGTCGAGTCGCCGATGTAGGCGGTCGGAGCCTTGCCGGTGAGGGCGCGCACGGTGGCCACCATGCCGCCGTGGTACTGGAAGTAGTCGTCCGAGTCGGCGATGTCGTGCTCGCGGGTGTCGGTGTTCTTCGCGGCGACGGTGATCCGCTTGTAGGCGGTCTCCATCTCCTCGCGGGCCGGGCGCCCGTCCAGCCCGCGGCCGTACGCGTAGCCGCCCCAGACCGTGTACACCTCGGCCAGGTCGGCGTCGGTGCGCCAGTCCCGGCTGTCGATCAGCTGGAGCAGGCCCGCCCCGTACGTGCCCGGGCGGGAGCCGAAGACGCGGACGGTGGCCTTGCGCTCGTCGCCGTGCACCGCGAGGTCGGCCTGCACGTGGGCGCGCACGTGGTTCGATTCGGGGGACTCCTCCTGCGCGGCGGCCAGGCGCACCGCGTCGTCCAGCAGGGCGACCACGTGCGGGAAGGCGTCCCGGAAGAAGCCGGAGATGCGCAGCGTGACGTCGATCCGCGGGCGGCCCAGCTCGTCGAGCGGGATCGCCTCCAGGCCGGTGACCCGGCGCGAGGCGTCGTCCCAGACCGGGCGCACGCCCAGCAGGGCGAAGGCCTCGGCGATGTCGTCGCCGGCGGTGCGCATCGCGCTGGTGCCCCAGAGCGAGAGCCCGACCGAGGGCGGGAAGGCGCCGTCGTTGTCCGCCCGGTAACGCTCGATCAGCGAGGTGGCCAGCGCCTGGCCGGTCTCCCAGGCGAGCTTGCTGGGGACGGCCTTCGGGTCGACGGAGTAGAAGTTGCGGCCGGTCGGCAGCACGTTGACCAGCCCGCGCAGCGGCGAGCCGGACGGACCGGCCGGCACGAAGCCGCCCTGGAGCGCGTGCAGTACGGCGTCCAGCTCGTCGGTGGTGGCGGCCAGACGGGGCACCACCTGGGTGGCGGCGAAGGTCAGCACCTCGCCGACGGCCTCCGGGAAGCCCGCGGCGACCTTCCCGACCGCCTCGGGCGCCCAGTCCTCGGCCTCCATCGCCTCGACCAGGGCGCGGGCCTTGGCCTCGGCCGCGTCGGTGGCGCCCAGGGTGAGCGCCGCCTCGTCCAGGCCGAGCGCCTCGCGCAGGCCGGGCAGCGCGCTGACGCCGCCCCAGATCTGCCGGGCGCGCAGGATGGCGAGCACGATGTTGACCCGGTCGGTGCCGGCCGGGGCCTGGCCGAGGACGTGCAGGCCGTCGCGGATCTGGGCGTCCTTGACCTCGCAGAGCCAGCCGTCGACGTGCAGCAGGAAGTCGTCGAAGCCGTCGTCCTCGGGGCGCTCCGCCAGGCCGAGGTCGTGGTCGAGCTTGGCGGCCTGGATCAGCGTCCAGATCTGGGCGCGGATCGCGGGCAGCTTGGCCGGGTCCATCGCGGCGATGTTGGAGTGCTCGTCCAGCAGTTGCTCCAGGCGCGCGATGTCGCCGTAGGAGTCGGCGCGGGCCATCGGCGGCACGAGGTGGTCGACGAGGGTGGCGTGGGCGCGGCGCTTGGCCTGGGTGCCCTCGCCCGGGTCGTTGACCAGGAAGGGGTAGACCAGCGGCAGGTCGCCGAGGACGGCGTCCGGGCCGCACTCGGCGGACAGCGCCGCGGTCTTGCCGGGCAGCCACTCCAGGTTGCCGTGCTTGCCGAGGTGGATCACGGCGTGGGCGCCGAAACCGCCGTCCTCCTGCGCGGCCTCGATCCAGCGGTAGGCGGCCAGGTAGTGGTGGCTCGGCGGCAGGTCGGGGTCGTGGTAGATGGCGACCGGGTTCTCGCCGAAGCCGCGCGGCGGCTGGATGAGCACCAGCAGGTTCCCGGAGCGGATCGCGGCCAGCACGATGTCGCCGTCCGGGTTCTGCGAACGGTCGACGTACAGCTCGCCGGGCGCCGGGCCCCAGTGCTCCTCGACCCGCTCGCGCAGGCCCTGCGGGAGGGTGGCGTACCAGCGGCGGTAGTCGGCGGCGGGGATGCGCACCGGGTTGCGGGCCAGCTGGTCCTCGGTGAGCCAGTCCTGGTCGTAGCCGCCGGCCGCGATCAGGGCGTGGATCAGGGCGTCGCCCTCGTGGCCGCCCTCGGCGTCGTCGAGCGCGGGGAGGTCGTTCCCGAGGTCCATCCCCTCCGCTCGCAGCCGCTCCAGCAGCCGCACCGCGCTGGCCGGGGTGTCCAGGCCGACGGCGTTGCCGACCCGGGCGTGCTTGGTCGGGTACGCGGAGAGCACCAGGGCGAGCCGGCGCTCGGCGGCCGGGACGTGCCGCAGCCGGGCGTGCTTGACGGCGGTGCCGGCGACGCGGGCGGCGCGTTCCGGGTCGGCGGCGTACACGGTGAGGCCGTCCTCGTCCAGTTCCTTGAAGGAGAACGGGACGCTGATCAGGCGGCCGTCGAACTCCGGCACCGCGATCTGGGTGGCGGTGTCCAGCGGGGACAGGCCGTCGTCGCTGCCCTCCCACTGGTCGCGCGACCAGGTCAGGCACAGGGCCTGGAGGATCGGACGGTCGAGCGCGGCCAGCGCGCCCGCGTCCCAGGCCTCCTCGTCGCCGCCCGCCTGGGCGTCGGCCGGACGGGTGCCGCCGGCGGCGAGCACGGTGGTGACGATCGCGTCCGCCTCGCCGAGGGCGGCCAGCAGCTCGGGCTCGGCGCCGCGCAGCGAGGCGCAGTAGTAGGCCCTGGCCCGGGCGCCCTGGTCCTCGATCGCCCGGCAGAGGGTCTCCACGAAGGCGGTGTTGCCGCTCATGTGGTGGGCGCGGTAGTAGAGCACCGCGACCGTCGGGCCCTCGGCCGTACGGGCTTCGCGCTCCAGCGGGCCCCAGGCCGGGGCGGAGGCGGGCGGGGCGAAGCCGTGGCCGGTCAGCAGCACGGTGTCGGAGAGGAAGGAGCCCAGCTCGGCCAGGTTGGCCGCGCCGCCGTGGGCCAGGTAGGCGTGGGCCTCGGCGGCGATGCCGGCCGGGACGGTGGACAGCTCCATCAGCTGGGCGTCGGGGGCCTGCTCACCCGTCAGCACGACCACCGGGCGGGGGCCGGCCAGCAGCGCGTCCAGGCCCTCCTGCCAGGCGCGGCGTCCGCCGAGCAGCCGGACCACGACGAGTTCGGTGCCCTCCAGCAGACCGGGCAGGTCCTCGGGTGCGAGTCGGGCGGGGTTGCCGAGCCGGTAGCGCACCGGGCCCTCGGAGGCGCGGGCGCTGAGCAGGTCGGTGTCGGACGTCGACAGCAGCAGGATCATGCGAAGGCCCTCCCGGCCTCGTGGATGGCCAGGGTGGCCGGGGACTGGGCCGGGACTGACGCGCGGCCGACCAGGGTGGTCGGGGCGCCGGCCGAGGTGGTCGGAACGGCGGCCCGAACGGCCGCGACGGTGGCCCGAGCTGCCGTGACGGCGGTCGGAGCGGCCGTGACGGTGGCCGGGGACGCGGGCGCGGGCATGCGACAGCGCTGGGACATTTCTGCCTTCCTCGGGGTCCGCGCCCCGGGCCGGTGGAGGACGGCAGGAGTTCCTGGCTCCCGCGGCCGACCGGTCTACCGGTGAACCGCGGTCACAGTGGCGGGACCGCACCGGGTTCGCACCGGTTTCCTCCCCTGCGCCGTCGCTGGCGTGCGGGCGGTCCGCGGGGACCGCCCGCCAGCATCGTACGGGTTGCGGCTGACCAGGGGGAGAGCGAGCTTGCGGACCTCCGGCACCCGCGGCGCGGTGCGGAGCCCGGGTGCCGGGTGCGGGGACCGGGTGTGACGCGGTGAACGGGGGCAAGCGATCGGATCATCTGTATGCTCGCCGCCATGCCACCGACACCCGACGCCACCGCGCCGGGCGCCGCAGGACCCGACCGGGAGGTGCCCGACCGGGGGCGTGCGGACGCCTGCCCCGGAGCGCTTCGTCTGCATGCGGCCGACGACGGCGCCCTGGCCCGAATCCGTCTGCCCGGCGGGCTCCTGACGGACCGCCAGGCGCTCGCGCTGGCCGAGGCGGCCGAGGCCCTCGGCGACGGCGAACTGGAGATCACCTCCCGTGGCAACGTCCAGCTGCGCGGCCTGGCCCCGCACTGCGCGTCCGGCCTCGCCGACCGGCTGCGCGCCGTCGGACTGCTGCCCTCGGACACCCACGAGCGGGTCCGCAACATCGTCGCCTCGCCGACGGCCGGACTGGATGCCGCCGGGCCGGATGCCGCCGATGGGGCCGCCGGTCACGTCGATGTGCAGGCCTGGGTGCGGGAGTTGGACGCGCGGCTGTGCGCGAGCGACTGGGCGGCCGGGCTCTCCGGCAAGTTCCTGTTCGCGCTGGACGACGGGCGGGGCGACGTCGCCGCGCTCGACGCCGATGTGACATTGATCGCAGGCCCGGACGGCACCCGGCTGCTGCGCCTCGGGCGCGACGGACGCGGACACCCGGTCGCGGCGGGGCGGGAGATCACGGCCGTGCTGGACGCGGCCCGCTCCTTCCTGGCGGCGCTGCGGGCGAACGGTCGCGAGGCCTGGCACCCGCGCGAGGTCTCCGACCTGCTGCCGCCCGGCTCGGTGCCGCTGCCGGCCGTCTCCGGCACGGCGCCCGCCGTCGGCGCGCTGCCCGGCGGGCTCTCGGTGGGGCTGCGGTTCGGCCGGGCGGACGCCGGGCAGTGGCGGGCGCTGGTCGCCGCCTCGGCCGGCGAGCTGCGGCTGACGCCCTGGCGCGGCGTGGTGCTGCCCGGCGCGCTGGCCGAGCGGCTGCCCGCACTCGCCGAGGCCGGGTTCCGCACCGAGCCGGGCTCGCCGTGGGAACGGGCCACCGCCTGCACCGGGCTGCCGGGCTGCGCCAAGTCGCTGGCCGACGTCCGCGCGGACGCGGCCCGGGCGCTGGACGCCGGTGCCCCGCCGTCGGGTGCTGGTCTGTCGGGTGTCGGGCTGTCGAGTGCTCGGCTGTCGGGTGCCGACGTGGCCGAGGGCTCGGGGCTTCCCGTCCACTGGTCGGGCTGTGAACGGCGCTGCGGCCACCCGGCCGGGCGGTGGGTGGACGTGCTCGCCACGGGGCGCGGCTACCGGGTGGCGGTGAACGGTGCGGCGGTCGGTGCGACGGCCGCCGCCGTGGCAGCCGCCGATGTGACGAACGAGGAGATGGCCGAGGCGGTCGCCGAGGCCAGGAGGACCACGAAGTGATCGAGTACGAGAAGGACGGCGCGTCCATCTACCGCCAGTCCTTTGCCACCATCCGCGCGGAGGCCGATCTGGCCGCCCTCCCGGCGGACGTCTCCCAGGTCGCGGTGCGGATGATCCATGCCTGCGGGATGGTCGACCTGGTCGAGGACCTGGTGTACTCGCCCGGCGTGGTCGCCTCCGCGCGCGCCGCGCTGCGCGCCGGGGCGCCGATCCTCTGCGACGTCAACATGGTCGCGAGCGGTGTCACCCGCAAGCGGCTGCCCGCCGACAACGAGGTGATCTGCACCCTCACCGACCCGTCGGTGCCCGAACGGGCCCGTGCGATGGGCAACACCCGCAGCGCCGCGGCCATGGAGCTGTGGCTGCCCCGACTGGAG
>NZ_JBHUAF010000103.1:0-23728 GCF_042789895.1 Kitasatospora sp. NPDC056783 | reverse complement strand
CCGCCACGGCGGGGGCCTCGACGGCCGTCGCTTCGGTGACGGGGGCCTCGGTCTCGGCGGCGGGGGCACCGGCGGGCGCCTCGGCGCGCTTGCGGGTGCGGCGGGCCCGGACGGGCTTCTCGGCCTTCTCGCCCTTGTCCGACTTCTCGGCCTTCTCGGCGGCCTCGGCCGCCGGGGCCTGCTCGGCCTCCGGCGCGGTGACCACGACCGGAGCGGTCTCCGGCGCCCCGGCGGGGGCCTCGGCGCGCTTGCGGGTGCGGCGGGCCCGGACGGGCTTCTCGGCGACCGGCTCGGCCGTCGGCTCCGCGACCGCGGCCGGCGCGGCGGCCGTCGGCGCCTCGGCCGGCAGGACCGTCTCGGCCGCCTCGGCGGCGGCACCCTGCGGGGCACCGGCCGGGCGGGACACCGCGCGGCGACGACGACGCGGGGGCGCGGCGGACGCGCCCTCGCCGCCGGTCGCGGCGGTTTCGTTGTGTTCCGTGGCCGCAGTCTGCTGCGGATCGGTGTTATCGAGCATGCGGGTGGATCTCCCGTCAGGCCCCCGGGCTCCGCATCCGGGCACGGCGCGGCACCGATGGGCGGCCGGCATCGCGACGATGCCCGGACCGCACCTTTGGACGGTGCCGCCGCGCGGACGCGAGGCCGCACAGGGGCTCGTAGTCTCGCTCGGCGCCCCGCGTTCGGCGGGGTGTCGAAAGTCTTCTGGTCTGACCAGTCTTCTGAGGTTTTCCCAAGCTGTGCCGTCCCCCAACCCCGGGTGGCTCCCGGACGGGGTCCCGGACCGGCCGACCTTCCAGGCCGGCAGGCCCCGGGTGGCAGGCCTGCGCTGCGACGACGCTCGCTCCCCTGGGGAGCCGCGGGAACCCTGGAGGACCGTCGGGTCCAGTGAGGCACTGGACCCGGCCTCCCCCCGCTAGGCGGACGCGGTAGCGTGCGGCCCTGCGGCCGGCTCCGAGCCGACCGGAGCCGCCGCGCGGTCGAGCGCCAGCGGGTCGGTCACCGTGCCGGTCTCCTCGTCGAGCGGCCCCTGCGCCAGCCTGGTCACCTCTGCGGGGACCGGCGGCGCCAGGTCGGCCGTCGCACGGAGACCGGACAATACGTCGTCGGGTCGTACGGCGGGTGTGGCGTGTCGTACTACCAGGCGCAGTATCGCACAGGGACGGCCGGTCCGAACATCGTGGTCCGTTCCGGCCCCGGCGTCCGCACCGGCCTCGACCTGCGCCGGGACGGCCTCCAGTGCCGCCACGGCACCCCGCGCGTCGAAGACCCGCAGGCCGTTCTTGGTGCGGCGCTCGACCTCGACCCGCTCGGCGGCGAGGAAACGCGCGGCCGCCTCGGCGGCCGCGTCCGGCTCGACGCCGTCCAGCCGGACCAGCCACTCGGAGGCCTCCAGGCGCTCCACGAAGTTCGGCGTCCGCACCTCGACCGCGTCGATCACGTCCAGGCCGGCCGGCAGCGACTCGTCCAGCTGCGCCCGCAGCTGCTCCGGGTCGCGGACGGCGGCCAGGCCGATCTCCAGGTACTCCGCCTCGCTCGCCACCCCGGTCGGGGCCGCGTTCGCGTAGGAGACCTTCGGGTGCGGGGTGAAGCCGGCCGAGTAGGCCATCGGAACGGCGGACCGGCGCAGGGCGCGCTCGAAGGCGCGCTGGAAGTCGCGGTGGCTGGTGAAGCGGAGCCGGCCGCGCTTGGTGTAGCGGAGACGAATCCGCTGCACCGTCGGCGCGGGCGGCGGACCGTCGGGCGTACGGCGTGCCAGGGTCGCTCAGTCCTTAGTCAGTTGTCCCCGTCCGGCGTGGCGTCTTCCCGCCACTGTCCGGACTCTGTCACCCCAAAGGGTACGCGCCCCGTCGGCCCCCTCGCTCCGCCCCTGGTCAGGGACCGCTCCACGGCACGCCGCGACCCCCGGCCGGATCGCTCCGGCCGGGGGTCGCGAATGTGAGACGCGCTACTTGTTGACGACCGTCAGCGGCAGCATCTTCTTGCCCGTCGGGCCGATCTGGATGTGGGTGTCCATCTGGGGGCACACGCCGCAGTCGAAGCACGGCGTCCAGCGGCAGTCGTCGACCTCGACCTCCTCCAGGGCGTCCTGCCAGTCCTCCCACAGCCAGTCCTTGTCGAGGCCGCTGTCCAGGTGGTCCCAGGGCAGCACCTCCTCGTAGGAGCGCTCGCGGGTGGTGTACCAGTCGACGTCGACGCCGGTGCCGGCCAGGCCCTTCTCGGCGCAGAGCATCCAGCGGTCGTACGAGAAGTACTCGCGCCAGCCGTCGAAGCGGCCGCCGTCCTCGTAGACCGCGCGGATGACCGCGCCGACCCGGCGGTCACCGCGGGAGAGCAGGCCCTCGACGATGCCCGGCTTGCCGTCGTGGTAGCGGTAGCCGATGTTCTTGCCGTACTTGCGGTCGCCGCGGATCGAGTCGCGCAGCTTGGCCAGCCGGGCGTCGGTGGCCTCGGCGGACAGCTGCGGGGCCCACTGGAACGGGGTGTGCGGCTTGGGCACGAACCCGCCGATGGAGACGGTGCAGCGGATGTCGTTCTGCCCGGTGACCTCGCGGCCCTTCTGGATGACGTTCTTCGCCATCTCGCCGATCTGGAGCACGTCCTCGTCGGTCTCGGTGGGCAGGCCGCACATGAAGTACAGCTTCACCTGGCGCCAGCCGTTGCCGTACGCGGTGGCGACGGTGCGGATCAGGTCCTCCTCCGACACCATCTTGTTGATCACCTTGCGCATGCGCTCGCTGCCGCCCTCGGGGGCGAAGGTGAGGCCCGAGCGGCGCCCGTTGCGGGACAGCTCGTTGGCGAGGTCGATGTTGAAGGCGTCGACGCGGGTGGACGGCAGCGACAGGCCGATCTTGTCCTCGGTGTAGCGGTCCGCCAGGCCCTTGGCGATCTCGCCGATCTCGGTGTGGTCGGCGCTGGACAGCGACAGCAGGCCGACCTCCTCGAAACCGGTCGCCTTCAGCCCGCGCTCCACCATCTCGCCGATGCCGGTGATGCTTCGCTCCCGCACGGGGCGCGTGATCATGCCGGCCTGGCAGAAGCGGCAGCCGCGGGTGCAGCCGCGGAAGATCTCCACGGACATCCGCTCGTGCACCGTCTCCGCGAGCGGGACCAGCGGCTGCTTGGGGTACGGCCACTCGTCCAGGTCCATCACGGTGTGCTTGGACACCCGCCACGGCACGCCCGGCGCGTTCGGCACGACGCGGCCGATCCGGCCGTCGGCCAGGTACTCCACGTCGTAGAACCTCGGGACGTACACCCCGCCGGTGCGGGCCAGGCGCAGCAGCAGCTCGTCGCGGCCGCCCGGGCGGCCCTCGGCCTTCCAGGCGCGGATGATGTCGGTGATGTCGAGCACGGCCTGCTCGCCGTCGCCGACCACCGCCGCGTCCAGGAAGTCCGCGATCGGCTCCGGGTTGAAGGCCGCGTGGCCGCCGGCCAGGACGATCGGGTCCTCGTCGGTGCGGTCCTTGGCCTCCAGCGGGATGCCGGCCAGGTCGAGCGCGGTGAGCATGTTGGTGTAGCCGAGCTCGGTGGAGAACGACAGGCCGAAGACGTCGAAGGCCTTCACCGGGCGGTGGGCGTCCACCGTGAACTGCGGGACGCCGTGCTCGCGCATCAGCGCCTCGAGGTCCGGCCAGACGCTGTAGGTGCGCTCGGCGAGCACGCCCTCGCGCTCGTTCAGCACCTCGTAGAGGATCATGACGCCCTGGTTGGGCAGGCCGACCTCGTAGGCGTCGGGGTACATCAGCGCCCAACGGACGTCGCTCGCGTCCCAGTCCTTGACGGTCGAGTTGAGCTCGCCGCCGACGTACTGGATCGGCTTCTGGACGTGCGGGAGGAGGGCCTCCAGGCGTGGGAAGACCGATTCGACAGTCATGTACTAGGAACCCTTACGACGTGATTCGGTGCCGCGGGTCGGCACGGGAGGGGTGACCCTCAAGGGTAGCCCAATCCGGGGAACGGGCCGTCTGCCCCGGTTCACGGGACCTCCGCGCTCCGGCGCCGCCCGCACCCGACGGTGCCCGCCCCGGCACGCGCGGCGGGCGCCCGCCGGGCGGTGCCGTCCGCCGTTGACACGCCCGGACGGGCCGTGCGGTACTGACAGGGCCCCGCCAAAGAAACCTGCACCCCTTCCGGACAAGGGAGTTGAGTCGTACGCTCGGCCCTCGTCGGATTTCCCGCCGGCGTGACCCTCCCGTTCCGTCCCGGCCCGTCCGCCCTCGCCGGGCCCTGTCCCGTCGCCGTACGGTCGCCGCCCCCGGCCCGCGGCGCCCGCCCCCCGTCCCACCGCCCGCACGCCCGCGCCCGGCGGCGCACCCGCGCGCCCGCGCCCCGGCGGCCGTACGACCGGCGCAAGGAGAACCATGACCGACACCGGTCGGCGGATCCGCCCCCTCCGACCCCTCGACACCCGGCCGGCCCGCTACCCGACGCCGGCCCAGGCCGAGTCCGCCGCACGGCGGCTCGCACTGCGGCACCCGGACCGCTGCCGGCTGCGCGAGGTGGGCCGCTCCCGGGCCGGACGCCCGCTGCTGCTGCTCTCGGTGGACCGCGGCCCGCGCGCGGTGCTGGTCGTCGGCGGCCCGCACCCCAACGAGCCGATCGGCACCGCCGGGACGGTCCGGCTCGCCGAGGTGCTGCTGGACCGCCCCGCCCGCCCCGGGCTCTCCTGGCACCTGTTGCTCTGCCTCGACCCGGACGGGGCCGCGCTCAACACCGGCTGGCTGGACGGCCCGCTCACCATGCGGCGCCACTACGAGCACTTCTTCCGCCCGTCCTTCGAGGAGCAGCCCGAACTGCTGCCCTCCCCCGGCTCGGGCCGTCCGCCGATGCCGGAGAGCCTGGCGCTGACCGGTCTGATCGACGAGCTGCGTCCGTTCCTCCAGTGCTCGCTGCACGGGGTGGACTTCGGTGGCGCGTTCGTCCAGCTGACCCGTCCGGTCCGGGGCCTGGCCGGGCGCTTCGCCCGCTCCGCCGAGCGGGCCGGCGTGCCGCTGGACGTGGACTCCTACGACGCGATCGGCTGGGCCAGCCCGGACCCCGGCACCTATCTGATGCCGGCCCCGGGCGACGGGGGCTCCCGGGCGCTGCCGGACGAGCCGGAGCTGTCCACCTGGTCCTACGCGGCCCGGTACGGCGCGGTCACGGCCGTGCTGGAGGTCCCGATGTGGGCGGTCGACGCGGTCGGCGACGCCCGTCCCCACCCGGCCGGGGCGCGGGCCCTCGCGGCCGCCGCCGGCGACCTCACCACCCGCGCCGAGGAGCTCACCGCCCTGCTCCGGAGCGTCCCCGGGCACGGGCACGAGGCGTACGGCCCGCTGCTGCGCACCGTCGAGTCCAGCCTGGCGGTGGCGCCGCGGGTGGCCGAGGAGTGGCTGGAGCGCTGGGGCGCCCAGCCGCTCACCGCCTCGCGGGTGACCACCGCCGGGCTGGTCGCGGCCCGGGTGCCGCTGCGGGTCGCGTCGATCCTGCTGCGGCTGCTCGCGGACGCCCGCGGTCCCGGCGCGGAGGCGGCCCGTGACCGCGCCCGGGCCGTCGTCACCGACAGCCTGGAGCGGCTGCGGCACCGCTTCGGCGCCCGTTGGGTCCCGGTGCAGGAGCAACTGGCGCACCAGACCCGCGCCGTGCTGACCACCGCCGACTGTCTGCTGTGACCACCTCCCGGAAGGGAGAACGGGGCCGGCCCGGGAGTTCCCGGACCGGCCCCGTCTCGCGGCGCCGCGCGCTCAGGCCGCTATCGGCCGCTGGCTCCGTACCGCCTGGAGCAGCCCGATGGCGATCCAGTTGGCGAACATCGAGGAGCCGCCGTAGGACACGAACGGCAGCGGGATGCCCGCGACCGGCATGATGCCCAGGCACATCCCTATGTTCTCGAAGGCCTGGAAGGACAGCCAGGCGATGACTCCGGCCGCCACGATCGTGCCGTAGAGGTCGGTCGCCTGCCGGGCGATCCGGCAGGCCCGCCAGAGGACCACGCCGACCAACGCGATGATCGCCAGTGCCCCGATGAAGCCGAGTTCCTCGCCGGCCACGGTGAACACGAAGTCGGTCTGCTGCTCCGGCACGAACTGGCCGACGGTCTGGGTGCCGTGGAACAGCCCCTTGCCGGTCAGGCCGCCGGAGCCGATCGCGATCCGGGCCTGCGCGGTGTTGTAGCCGACGCCGTTCGGGTCCAGCTGCGGGTTGGCGAAGGCGGCGAAGCGGTCGATCTGGTACTGGCTCAGCAGCCCGAACTTCCAGATCGCCACGCATCCGGAGGTGCCCGCCACCAGCAGGCCGAGCACCCAGCGGTTGGCCGCGCCGGAGCCGAGCAGGATGCCCAGCACGATCGCGGCCATCACCATCACCGAGCCGGCGTCCGGCATCAGCAGCACTATGCCCGCGGGCAGCCCGGCCCAGAGCAGGGCCCGGAGCACCGCGCGGTGCGAGGGGAACTCCCGCTCCCCCGCGTCCACCTGGTCCGACAGCACGACCGCCATGGCCAGCACGATCGCCAGTTTGGCGAACTCGGCGGGCTGGACGGAGAAGCCGCCGCCGAGCTGGATCCACGAGTGCGCGCCGTTGATGGTCGAGCCCAGCGGGCTGAGCGTGGCCAGCAGCAGCAGGATCACGCCGACGTACAGGAACGGCACGATGGTGCGGAAGCGCCGGCTCCCTATCCCTATGACCACGGCGCACAGCACCAGGCCGACCACGAAGTTGGTCAGGTGCCGGTACAGGAAGTACTGCGGGTCCCCGTGGGTCAGCGAGTCGCGCCCTCGGGTGGCGGACCAGACCAGCAGCGAGCTGCCGACCGAGAGGGCCAGCGCGGCCAGCAGCAGTATCCAGTCCAGCCGCCACAGCGGGGAGTCCTTGGCCAGGGCCTTGGAGACTCCGCCGCGCTGCGGGGCGAGCCGCAGCTGCCGGTACGAGCCGTAGGAGGTCATGCCCGTCCCCTTCCCGGTCCGCGTACGGGTTCGAGCGCGGCGTCGGCCGCGGTGTGGGACGCCGGACGGTCGGCCGGCGGCGCCTGGTCGAGGAAGGCCGCCGCCGGGACCGCCTGTGCCGACGCCGGGTCGAGCGGCGCCGGGGCGAGGGCCGGGGCCCGGGTGCCGGGCGCCGGGTCGGTGCCGTACGAGGCCGGCTTGATGACCGCGGTGCCGTCCGGGTTGAAGGTGGGCAGCTCGGCCTGCGGCGCGGGCAGCAGTGCCTTGCCGTTGTCGATGGTGCCCTTGTCGTCGACGCCGTACAGGGCCTGGTAGATCCGGCGGATGGCGTCGCCGGATCCGCCGGAGCCGGTGCCGCCCTGGCTGATCGTCATGACGACGGCGTAGTCCTTGCTGTACGTGGTCAGCCAGGAGGTGGTCTGCTTGCCCTCGACCTCGGCGGTGCCGGTCTTGGCGTGCAGCGCGATCTTGTCCTGCGGCCAGCCGTTGAACTTCCAGGCCGCGGTGCCGCTCTTGATGACGCTCTCGGTGGCCTGGTTGATGTAGCTGAGCAGCTTCTCGTCGCCGGGGAACTTGGCGTCGGCCTGCGGGGCGATCTCGCGGACGAGGTTCCCGCCGGGGCTCATCACGGCCTTGGCGATGGTCGGCCGGTAGAAGGTGCCGCCGTTGGCCAGCGCCGAGTAGATCCGGGCCATCTGGACCGGGGTGACGAGGGTGTCGCCCTGGCCGATGGCGAAGTTGACGGCGTCACCGGCGCGCATCTGGTAGCCGTCGACGCAGTTCTCGCGGGCGATCTGGTCGGAGTAGCTGTTGCCGCCCTTCTGCCCCTGGGCGCACCAGGCGTCCTTGTTGTTGTCGTAGAAGGACTGCTTCCACTGCCGGTCCGGCACCCGGCCGGTGACCTCGGCCGGCAGGTCGATGCCGGTCTTGGCGCCGAGGCCGAACTCGTGGGCGGTCTTGAAGAACCAGTCGCCCGGGTCCTTCTTCGGCTTGATGCCGCCGTCCTTCATCCACTGGTCGTACGCCAGGCCGTAGAAGACGGTGTCGCAGGAGACCTCCAGCGCCTTCTCCAGGGAGATCTGGCCGAAGTTCTCGCTCTCGAAGTTCTTGAACTCGCGTCCGCCGATGGTCATGCTCTTCGGGCAGTCGTAGTGGCCGTCCAGCGAGTAGCCGGCCTGCACGGCGGCGGTGGTGGAGATGACCTTGAAGGTCGAGCCGGGGGCGGACTGACCCTGTATCGCCCGGTTCAGCAGCGGGAAGTTGGACTCCTTGCTGGTCAGCGACTGGTAGTCCTTGCCGCTGATGCCGCCCACCCAGAGGTTCGGGTCGTAGGTCGGGGCGCTCGCCATCGCGACGATCCGCCCGGTGTGCACGTCCATCACCACGGCGGCGCCGGAGTCGGCCTCGTAGTTGCGGTTGGTGACCTTGTCGAAGGTGTTCCGGGCGTCGGCCATGGCCTGCGCGAGGTTGTCCTCGACGACCTTCTGCACCCGGGCGTCGATGCTGGTGACCAGGTTGTCGCCGGTCTGCGGGGCGACGGTGCCGGCGGTGCCGATCACCCGGCCGAGGTTGTCCACCTCCAGCTTGGTGATGCCCGCGGTGCCGCGCAGGTCGCGGTCGTACACCGACTCCAGGCCGGCCCGGCCGATCTGGTCGGCCGGCAGGTAGCGGTCCAGGCCGGTCTTGTCGGCGGTCTTGCTGACCTCCTCGTCGGTGACCGGCGAGAGGTAGCCGAGGACCTGGGCCATGTTGGCGCCCTCGGCTCCGGTGTAGCGGCGCACGGCGGTGGGCTGCGCGGTGACTCCGGGGAAGTCCTCGCGGCGCTCCATTATCTGCATCGCCTGCTGGGTGGTCGCTTCCTTGGTGACCGGGATCGGCTGGTAGGGCGAACCGTTCCAGCAGGGCTGGGAGGTCTTGGCGTCGCAGAGCCGGACCTTCTCCTGCACGTCCTTGGCGGGCATGCCCAGCACCTCGGCGAGCCGGGCCAGGACCGCCTTGCCGCCGTCCTTCTGCTGGAGCAGCGAGGTGCGGCTGACCGAGACCACCAGGCGGGTCTCGTTGCCGGCCAGCACCCGCCCGGAGGCGTCGAGGATCTCGCCGCGGACGGCCGGCTCGACCACCTCGCGGATGTGGTTGCCGGTGGCCTTGGCGGTGTACTCCTTGGCGTTGCGGATCTGCAGGTACCACAGCCGCCCGCCGAGGGTGGCGAGCAGCGAAAGCACCAGGATCTGCAACACCACCAGCCGGATCGTCACCCGCCGGGTGCGGCCGGTCTCGGGGATGTTGCTCACGTCTCGTGCGCTCCAGGATGCGGGGAGGTCGGGAGGTCGGGGCCGGGCCCGGTTACGGGCGGCGGGCGAAGCCGGGCACGCGCCGCTTCTTGTACCCCGGGCCGGTCGAGGCCTCGCGGGTGGTGCGGTAGCGGGCCAGCGTGCCGAGGCCGGAGCCGCCCTGGTCGTCGTCGGCGGCGGCCACCGGGTCGCGCCCGAAGCGGCGGCCGAGGTACATCACCAGCGGCACCACGAAGGGCGCCAGCAGCAGGTCGTAGAGCAGGGCGCTGATGACCAGGCCGCCGAGGCCGACGTGCCGGGCCGCGGTGTCGCCGACCAGGGCGCCGACCATCGCGTACAGCAGGGTGGAGGCGACCGCCGCGGCGCCGACGACCAGCAGCGAGCCGGCCACCGAGCGCTGGCGGCCGTGGTCGGGGCGCAGCAGTCCGGCGGCGTAGCCCATCAGGCAGAGCACCAGCGCGTAGCGGCCGATCGCGTGGTCGGAGGGCGGTGCGAGGTCGGCCAGCAGGCCGCCCGCGAAGCCGACGAGGCAGCCGCCGGTGGGTCCGTAGACCATGGCGAGGCCGACCACGACGAGCAGCAGTATGTCCGGGGTGGCTCCCGGGAGCTGGAGTCGGCCGAACACGCTGACCTGGAGGATCAGGCCGAGCAGGATGAGGCCGGCGGAGACGGGGATGCGGGCGAGGCGCATGGCTCAGTTCCCCCCAGTGGGCGTGGCGGGCGGGGCGGCGGGCGCGGAGGCGGGGGCGGCGGGTTGTCCCGGGGCGGGGGCCGGCGGCAGGACGGCGTCGCGCGGGTCGGTGCGGGGCGGTACGACCACGACGCCGACCAGGTCCAGCCGGGTGAACTGGACGAAGGGCTCGACCAGGACGGTCTTGGTCAGCTGGCCGGCGTTGGCCTGGACCTCGGTGACCTTGCCGACGGGGACGCCGGGCACGAACGGGCGGCCGCTCTGCGAGCCGAAGGTGACCAGCCGGTCGCCGGCCTTGACCTGGGCCTTGCCGTTGAGCAGGGAGACCTTCATCGGGCTGTCGCCGCCGCCGGAGGCGAAGCCGATCTCGCCGGTGCCCTCCAGGCGGGTGCCGGCCGAGAAGCCGGGGTCGGAGGCGAGCAGCACGGTGGCGGTGGTCGGGGCGACGGTGGTGATCCGGCCGACCAGGCCCTGGCCGTTGATCACCGTCATGTCGCGGGTGAGGCCGTCGTCGCTGCCGGCGTCGATGGTGATGGTCCAGGAGAAGCCCTGGGCCGGGCCGATCGCGATGACCTGGGCGGCCTTGACGGTGTAGCCGCCGGTGCCGGCGGTGCGCAGCAGGTCGTCGAGTTGCCTGGTGCGGCCGGTGGCCATGTCGGAGGAGGCCAGCTTCTGCCGCAGTTCGGTGTTCTCGCGGGCGAGCTGGTCGGTGCGGCCGCTGTCGGTGGCGGCGTCGCGGAAGGCGCGGACGGTGTCGGCGACCGGGTCGACGACGGTGGCGGCGCCGCGCTCGACCGGGCCGAGGACGCCGGCGGCCGCGTGCCGGGCCGGGCCGAGCGGGGAGTCCTCACCGCCCTTGATGTCCACGGTGATCAGCGCGAAGGCGACGGCCACCAGCAGGACGAGCAGTAGCCGGCTCTCTCGGGTGTCCCTCACGGTGCTGGTACTGCCCCTTCGTACCTGGCCGCCGCCCGGGGCTGTGGTGCCCGGGCGGCGGCCCGTTGAGTCGAGTGTCGGATGTGGCGTGTGGTGCCGGTGGTGTGGCGTCCGGTCAACGACGCGGCGACGCGTCGAGCACCTGCTGGAGTGCCTCGAACTCCTCGACGCACTTGCCGGAGCCGAGCGCGACGGAGTCCAGCGGGTTCTCCGCGATGTGGATCGGCATGCCGGTCTCACGGCGCAGGCGCTCGTCCAGGCCGCGCAGCAGGGCGCCGCCGCCGGTGAGCACGATGCCCCGGTCCATGACGTCGCCGGCCAGCTCGGGCGGGCACTGGTCGAGGGTGGTCTTGACGGCGTCGATGATCGCGTTGACCGGCTCGTCGATGGCCTCGCGGACCTCCGCGGCGGAGATGACGACGGTCTTGGGCAGGCCGCTGACCAGGTCGCGGCCGCGGATCTCGGCGTGCTCGTCCTTCTCGCCCTCCAGGCCGAAGGCGCTGCCGATGCTCATCTTGATCTGCTCGGCGCTGCGCTCTCCGAGGAGCAGCGAGTACTCCTTCTTGATGTGCTGGACGATCGCGTTGTCCAGTTCGTCGCCGGCCACCCGGATGGACTGGGCGGTGACGATGCCGCCGAGGGAGATGACGGCGACCTCGGTGGTGCCGCCGCCGATGTCGACGACCATGTTGCCGGTGGCCTCGTGGACGGGCAGGCCGGCGCCGATGGCGGCGGCCATCGGCTCCTCGATGATGTGCACCTGGCGGGCGCCGGCCTGCGAGGAGGCCTCGATGACGGCGCGGCGCTCGACGCCGGTGATGCCGGAGGGCACGCAGACCACGACGCGCGGGCGGGCGAGGTAGCGGCGGCGGTGGATCTTGAGGATGAAGTACCGCAGCATCCGCTCGGTGATCTCGAAGTCGGCGATCACGCCGTCCTTGAGCGGGCGGATGGCGACGATGTTGCCCGGGGTGCGGCCGATCATCTTCTTGGCCTCGGCGCCGACGGCGAGGATGCCGCCGGTGTTGGTGTTCACCGCGACGACGGACGGCTCGTTCAGAACGATGCCCTTGCCCCTGACGTACACCAGCGTGTTGGCTGTTCCGAGGTCGATCGCCAAGTCGCGGCCGATGAACGACAGGTTGCTCGCCATGGGGTGTGGGTGCCTTCCCGGGCTCGGAGTTCATGGGGGGGGTGGACGGATGCGCGCGCCCACGCTTGGGCGGAGACCAGCTGAGCTGCCTTACCGGGCCCTTGAGTCGCGTCCATCGTAGTCACGCGGCGCGGTACGGACGTCGACGTGGGGCATGCCGTCCATTGTCCGGGGCGTGATCGCATCTCCGAGGATTGGGACGCCGTGTCGGCGCCGCCAGTTCCCTATTTCACGATAAGAATGCCCCGGCCGGGCCAATGGTCCCGACCGGGGCGGTACGAAGGTCCTCCGGGCGTGTCGCGCCCGGTTCCTCCGGGCGTGTCGCCCGGTCCGGATCAGACGTGCGCGGGGAAGAAGATCTTGATCTCGCGCTCGGCGGACTCCACCGAGTCGGAGGCGTGGATCAGGTTCTCGCGGGTGATCGTCGCGTAGTCGCCGCGGATGGTGCCGGCCCCGGCCTCCAGCGGGTTGGTGGCGCCGGCCAGCATCCGGACGCCCTTCACGACCTCCTCGCCCTCGACGATCAGCGCGATCGAGGGGCCGGAGGTCATGAACTCCAGCAGCGGCTCGTAGAACGGGCGGCCGACGTGCTCCGCGTAGTGCTCCTCCAGCGTCGCCCGGTCGAAGGTGCGCAGCTCGATGGCGGCGAAGCGCCAGCCGGCCTTGCGCTCGATGCGGCTGATGATCTCGCCGGCCAGACCGCGGCGGACGGCGTCGGGCTTGAGCAGGACGAGAGTGCGCTGGGACACGGTGCGTCTCCTGGGGATTCGGTTAGGCAGACAGTCGGGTCGACGAGCGCCGACAAGGCAGAGATTACCTTGCGTGAGCGGCGTGTCGGCTCGCCGGTACGGGCCTCAGGCCTGTACCGCGACGGCCTCGGCGGCGGCTCGGGCGGCCTTGAAGTCGTCCACCTTGCGGCCGTAGTGCACCGAGCACCACCACAGGCCGGCGAAGACCACGCCGAGTCCGAACATGGTCGGCAGGATGAAGCCGCTGGCGATCAGGCCGATCTGCAGCGCCCAGCCGATCTGCACGGCGCCGGGGCGGCTGATCATGCCGCAGAGCAGGACGCACAGCGCCATCGCGATGCCGCTGACCGTCCAGATCTCCCCGCTGGAGACATCGGAGAGCCGCATCGCGACCAGCGCCGCGAACATGATCAGCAGCGCTTCGCCGATCAGCGTCGAGGAGCAGAGCGTCCTCATGTCACTTCCTCCCGAGCAGCAGGCGGGCCTCGCCCACCGTGATGACCGAACCGGTGACCAGCACCCCGGCGCCGCCGAGGTCCCCCTCCTCCTCGGCGAGGGCGACGGCGGCGGCGATGGCGTCGTCGAGCCGGGGCTCGACCTGGACGCGGTCCTCGCCGAAGATTTCGACGGCCAGGGCCGCGAGCGCGTCGACGTCCATCGCGCGGTGGGTGGAGTTCTGGGTGATGACGACCTCGGCCAGAATCGGCTCGAAGGCCTCCAGCACGCCGGCCACGTCCTTGTCGCCGGAGGTGCCGATCACGCCGACGAGCCGGGTGAAGCCGAAGGACTCGGTGATCGCGGCGACGGTGGCGCGGGCGCCGTGCGGGTTGTGGGCGGCGTCCAGGACGATCGTGGGGCTGCGGCGGACGACCTCCAGGCGGCCCGGCGAGGAGACGCCGGAGAAGGCCTGACGGATCTTGTCCACGTCGAGCTGCCCGCCGCGCGCGCCGCCGACGCCGAAGAACGCCTCGACCGCGGCCAGGGCGAGGGCGGCGTTGTGGGCCTGGTACTCGCCGTGCAGCGGGATGAAGACGTCCTCGTACTCCTCGCCGCCGAGTCCGCGCAGTGTCACCAGCTGGCCGCCGACGGCGAGTTCACGGCGGATCACGCCGAACTCCATGCCCTCGCGGGCGACCGTGGCGTCCACCTCGACGGCGCGGCGCAGGATCTGCTGGGCGGCGTCCAGCTGCTGCTGGGCGACGACCGCGACGGCGCCGGACTTGATGATCCCGGACTTCTCGACGGCGATCTCGCCGGTGGTCTCGCCGAGCTTGTCGGTGTGGTCCAGCCCGATCGGGGTGATCACCGCGACGGCGGCGTCGATGACGTTGGTGGCGTCCCAGGAGCCGCCCATGCCGACCTCGACCACGGCGACGTCCACCGGGGCGTCGGCGAAGGCCGCGTAGGCCATGCCGGTCAGCACCTCGAAGAAGGACATCGCCACCGGCTGCGCCGCGTCGACCATCCGCACGTAGGGCTCGATGTCGCGGTAGACCTCGACGAAGCGCTCGGGGGTGATCGGGGCGCCGTCCAGGCTGATCCGCTCGGTGACGGACTCCACGTGCGGGCTGGTGTAGCGGCCGGTGCGCAGCTCGAAGGTGTTGAGCAGTTGCTCGATCATCCGGGCGGTGGAGGTCTTGCCGTTGGTGCCGGTGATGTGGATGGAGGGGAAGGACCGCTGGGGCTGGCCCAGGATGTCCATCAGCGCCTCGATCCGGTCGAGCGAGGGCTCCAGCTTGTTCTCCGGCCAGCGCTTGGAGAGCTCCACCTCGACGTCGCGCAGGGCGTCGCCGGTGTCGCCGTCGGCGGGGCGGAGGGTGTACGGGTTCGGGTCGGCCTTGTCGCTCACGACCACAGTCTACGGAGCGCTGGCGGGTCGTCCTCACGGGGTGAGAACGACCACTTTGTCCGCTCCTTCCCATGATCATCCAATTTCCTCCACTTACTATCGATTTGGCGATTTGAACTGCAACGGAGCATCGATTCGCAACCAATAGGAGCCGCCAGCCTTTGATCACGAGGAGCACTGCGCCATGCCCGACGCCCTGCACGAATGGATCGCGCTTCGCGAGGACGCCGTCGTCTGGGTCGCCGCACTGATCTCGCCGGCCCTCGTCGGCTACATGGCCGTGGTCTTCGGACGCTTCCTCGTGTACTGGGCCGGCTCCCGGCACGCCTTCCGGCACAACCGCCCCGCCGAACCCGGCGACCCCACCGCCCTCGACTGGCACCTGGTGATCCCCTGCCGCGACGAGGAGGCCGTCGTCACCCGGACCCTGGACGGCCTGCGGGCCGGCGCGCCCGAGGCCCACCTGTGGGTGATCGACGACGACAGCGAGGACGCCACCCGCGAACTGGTGCTCGCCGCCGCGGCCCGCGACCCGCGCGTCCACCTGGTCCAGCGCCGCCGCCCGCACGCCCGGATCGGCAAGGGCGCCGCCCTCAACGCCGCCTACCGGGAGGTCTCCGCCTGGCTGCCCGCCGACACCGACCGCTCCCGGGTGGTGATCGGCGTGGTCGACGCCGACGGGCAGCTCGACCCGGGCACCCTCGCCCAGGTCTGCAACGCCAAGGCGCTCGGCCGGCCCGACACCGGCGCCGTCCAGATCGGCGTCCGGATGCGCGACGCCGACGACCGGCTCCCGCTGCCCGGCCGCGGCCGGGCAGCCAACGCCCTGGCCCGCGCGCTGGTGCGGATGCAGGACATCGAGTTCCAGGCCAACAACACCGGCATGCAGCTGCTGCGCCGGCGCACCGGCAGCGTCGGCCTCGGCGGCAACGGCCAGTTCGTCCGGCTCACCGCCCTCGACTCGCTGACCGCCGAGGAAGGCCGGGCCGGGCGCCCCTGGCCGGAGCGCGCCCTGCTGGAGGACTACGAGTCCGGCCTCGACCTGCGGCTGGCCGGCTGGCGGCTCACCCACGTCACCGAGGCCCAGGTCTCCCAGGAGGCCCTGATCTCGCCGCGCCGCTTCCTCACCCAGCGCACCCGCTGGGCCCAGGGCAACATGCAGTGCCTGCGCTACACCGGCCGGGTGCTGCGCTCGCCGCACTACACCCCGGCCGGCAAGGCCGAGGTGCTGTACACCTTCCTCCAGCCGGTGGTCTGCGTGCTGCTGGTGCTGCTCCTCCCGCTCTCGCTCGGGATCACCGGCGCCGGGCTGGCGCTCTTCCCCGAGGAGACCGCCGAGTTCCACCTCCGGTTCGGCCCGTGGATGCTGCTGGTCTTCGCGCTCGCCACGCTGCCGATGGTGCTCTGGGGCTTCGCTTACCGCCGGTTCGTCCACCCCGACCGCTCCCGGCTCACCGGGCTGCTCTGGGGCGTCCTGGTCTGGGTCTACGCCTACCACCTGTTCGTGGTCGCCACCCGGGCCGCCGTCCGGATGCTGCTCGGCCGCAACGGCTGGGCCAAGACCCGCCGCAACGCCGAGAAGGTCGCGCTCGGCGCCCCCACCGCGCTCGAGTCCTGAGCCCTCCCCGACTCCCCCGCACGCCGTCCCTCCGGAGCCCCGCATGAGCATGTGCCTGCCCCCGTCCAGCGTCGCCGTCGTCCTCGGCACCCGCCCCGAACTGGTCAAGCTCGCCCCGCTGATCCACGAACTCGGCGACGCCACCCGGCTGGTGCACACCGGCCAGCACTGGGACGAGGCGATGTCCGGCCGCTTCCTGCGGGACCTCGACCTGCCCCGGCCCGAGCTGCTCACCGGGGTCGGCGGCCGCCCCCGGGCCGGCCAGATCGCCCAGTCGCTGGGCCAGTTGGACGCCGCCTTCGCCGAGGACCGCCCCGCCGCCGTGGTCGTCCAGGGCGACACCAACGCCACCCTGGCCGGGGCGCTGGCCGCCAACGCCCGGCAGATCCCACTGGTCCACGTCGAGGCCGGGCTGCGCAGCTTCGACCGGGCGATGCCCGAGGAGCACAACCGGGTGATGGTCGACCACGTCTCCGACCTGCTCTGCGCCGCCACCGGGGAGAACGTCGCGAACCTGCGCGCCGAGTCGCTGGCCGAGGAGCGGATCGCGCTCACCGGCAACACCGTCGTCGAGGTGGTCCGCCGTCAGCTGCCGGACCGGGCCGCCCGCGCCGCGCTGCTCGCCGCCCACGGGCTGCGCCCGGACGGGTACGCGCTGGCCACCGTTCACCGCCCGGAGAACACCGACACCGCCGAGGCGCTCGGCGCGGTGCTCGCCGAGCTGGACGGGATCGCCCGGAGCGGCACCCCGGTGCTGTTCCCGATGCACCCGCGCACCCGGGCCGCCGTCGAGCGGTTCGGCCTGGACGGCCTGCTGGAACGCCTCGCCGTCACCGGCCCGGTCGGCTACGGCGACTTCCTGGGCCTGGCGAGCCACGCCGCGCTGCTGGTCTCCGACTCCGGCGGCGTGCAGGAGGAGTGCACCGTGCTCGGCCGCCCGCTGCTGGTGGTGCGCCGCTCCACCGAGCGCCCGGAGGCCGTGGAGGCCGGCTTCGCCGCGCTGGTGCCGCCGGGCGGGGAACTGGGCGCCCTGGCCCGCGCCTGGCTCTCCGACACCCCCGAACGGCTCGCCCGCCTGGCGGCCACCCCGAGCCCGTACGGCGACGGCCTGGCCTCGGCCCGGATCGCCGCGCTGACCGCCGCCCTCGCCGGACCCACCGAAGCGCGAGACCTGCCAAAGGCCGCCTAGGTACTCTTGACAGTCGGATTGGTCTACTCCACCTTGTGAGGCAAGTCTCCGTTCCCGACCGGGACTTGAGTTGTCGGTAGCTCCCGCACGCGCACATCGACACCCCGGACGGTGTTCCTCCCCCACGAGGCGCCGCCGGGCCTCCCCCACTGGAGATGGAGTCATGCCACCTGCCCGACACCGGCGCCCGCGCGCCCTCCGTCCGCTGCTCGCCGGCGCCAGTGCCATCGCCCTCGGCCTGAGCGGGCTCGCACTCGCCGACGGCACCGGCGCCCACGCCGCGGATTCCGACCTGATCACCAACGGCGGCTTCGAGACCGGCGACCTGTCCGGCTGGACCTGTTCGAACGGCACCGTCCAGACCACCGCGCACTCCGGCTCGTACGCGCTGCGGTCGACCCCGGCCGGGAGCGACACCGGCGAGTGCACCCAGACCGTCTCGGTGAAGCCCTCCTCCTCGTACACCCTGAGCTCCTGGGTACAGGGCTCGTACGTCTACCTGGGCGCCCGCGGCACCGGCGGAACCGACCCGAGCACCTGGACCCCCGGCGGCAGCAGCTGGAGCCAGCTGAGCACCAGCTTCACCACCGGCCCGAACACCACCAGCGTCACCGTCTACCTGCACGGCTGGTACGGACAGCCGGCCTTCCTCGCCGACGACGTCTCGCTGCTCGGGCCCGGCGGCCCGCAGCCCTCCCCGAGCCCGACCCCCACCGCCACCGCCACCGCCACCGCCTCACCGAGCCCGACGGACCCCGGCAGCCCCTCCCCCACCGACCCCGGCACCGGGAGCCCGACCCCCACCTCCACCGGCAAGCCGCCGAACCTGCCCAAGCACATCCTCACCGGCTACTGGCAGAACTTCGACAACGGCGCCACCGTCCAGCGGATCAGCGACGTCCCGGCCGCCTACGACATCATCGCGGTCTCCTTCGCGGACGCCACGGCCACCCGCGGCGGCCTGAGCTTCACCCTCGACCCCGCCCTCTCCACCCGCCTCGGCGGCTACACCGACGCCCAGTTCAAGGCCGACATCGCGGCCAAGCGGGCGGCCGGAAAGCGGGTGGTGCTCTCGATCGGCGGCCAGAACGGCACCGTCTGGGTGGGTGATTCCGCCTCCGCCGCGACCTTCACCAGCACCGCCTGGGCGCTGATGCAGAGTTACGGCTTCGACGGGATCGACATCGACCTGGAGAACGGCATCAGCTCCACCTACATGGGCCAGGCGCTGCACGCCCTGGCGGCGAAGGCGGGGAGCGGATTCATCCTCACCATGGCGCCGCAGACGATCGACATGCAGTCGACCGGCATGGAGTACTTCAAGCTGGCGCTGAACGTGAAGGACATCCTCACCATCGTCAACATGCAGTACTACAACTCCGGTGCGATGAACGGCTGCGACGGGAACGTCTACTCCCAGGGCACCGAGAACTTCCTCACCGGACTGGCCTGCATCCAGCTCAAGGGCGGGCTGCGGCCCGACCAGGTCGGCCTCGGGGTACCGGCCTCCACCAGCGCCGCGGGCGGCGGCTACCTCGCCGCCGGCACCGTCAACAACGCGCTGGACTGCCTGGCCTCCGGCACCAACTGCGGGAGCTACAAGCCGGACACCACCTGGCCGGGCATCGGCGGCGCGATGACCTGGTCGACCAACTGGGACGCCAAGGCGGGCAACCCGGTCGCGAACACCATCGGCTCGCACCTGCACGCCATGCCGTAGGGCGGGCCCGGAGGCCCGGGCCGGGGTCAGACTCCGGCCCGGGCCTCCGGCACGTGCGCCGCCGCACCGTTGCGACGGCGCAACTCGGCGGTGATCTCGGCCAGTTCACCGTCCGGCAGCAACGGCAGCATCATCGCGACGCCCTGGAGCAGACCGCCGAGCAGGAAGGTGGTGTCGGGCGTCGCGGCGACCAGACCGCGCACCTCGGCCACCTCGCCGGCCGCCACCGCCTCGATCAGCTGGGCGGCGTCCGCGGTCTCCTCGTCCACGTCGACCGCGCCGGTGTCGTCCGGGGCGCGCCGGGCCATCGCCCGCAGCACCCGGTCCCCGACCTCGGGGGCGTACGCCTTGCGGACGGCCTCGGCGGCGATCCAGGTGAGCAGGGTGGTCACCTCGCGCTCGGCGTGCTCCGCGAGCAGCAGGTCCAGCTCCGTGTCGAACGCGAGCTGGTTCCCGTGCCGGAAGGCGAGCAACAGGGTCGCCGCCCTGGCCTTGGCCTCCTCGACCGCCTCGGCAGGCAGTTCGTCGGCCAACTCCTCGGTCACCACCACGCCGTGCCCTCCCGTCCGTCGCTCAGCTGGAACGCTCAGCGGAAACGCCCATTCGGAAACTCCGTGCACACGGTACACAGCGGACCTGGAAACTTCCGCGAACGCGCGCGGGCAAGACCGGAATCAATTCGCTCGGAATAGGACCTCACCCGGTCGCAGGATGATAATTCGCCGGAAGGGAGCAATGTTGCTGGGCTATTAGGCGTAGGGAAAACGACCCGGGAAGCACGGCCCGGAACCGAACGGAACCGAACCGGAACCGAACCGGAAAACGCCGAGGGGCCGCACCCCGCGCGTCGCGGAGTACGGCCCCTCGGCGGAACCGGCGGCTCAGCCCTGCGGCAGCGCCGCCAGCTGGGCGGTGATCCGGGCGATGTCGGCCTCGGCGGCCTCCCGGCGGCCACGGATCTTGGCGACCACCTCGTCCGGCGCCTTGGCGAGGAACGCCTCGTTGCCGAGCTTGGCGGTGGTCTGGGCCTTCTCCTTCTCGGCGGCCGCGAGGTCCTTGGCCAGGCGCTTGCGCTCGGCCGCGACGTCGATGGTGCCGGAGAGGTCCAGCGCCACGGTCGCGCCGGCGACCGGCAGCGAGGCGGTGGCCACGAAGCCCTCCTCGGGGACGGTCAGCCGCAGCAGCGAGCGGATCGCGTCCTCGTGGACGGCCGGCACGGTGCCGGCCAGCTCCAGCTGGGCCGGGACCCGCTGCGCCGGCTGGAGGCCCTGGTCCGAACGGAACCGGCGGACCTCGGTGACCACCTGCTGGAGCGTGGCGATCTCCGACTCGGCGGCCGCGTCACGGTAGCCGCTGTCCTTCGGCCACTCGGTGACGACCAGCGACTCGGCGCCGGTGAGCGCCGTCCACAGCGCCTCGGTGACGAACGGGACGACCGGGTGCAGCAGCCGCAGCGTGACGTCCAGGACCTCACCGAGCACCCGGCGCGAGGCGTCCGCCTGCGGGCCGCCCTTGGCCAGGGTGGTCTTGGAGAGCTCGACGTACCAGTCGAAGACCTCGTCCCAGGCGAAGTGGTACAGCGCGTCGGTGGCCTTGGCGAACTGGAAGTCGTCGTAGAGCGCGTCCACCTCGGCGACGGTGGCGTTCAGCCGCGACAGGATCCAGCGGTCGACCGCGGTCAGCTCCTCCGGCGCGGGCAGCGGGCCCTCGACGGTGGCGCCGTTCATCAGCGCGAAGCGGGTCGCGTTCCAGATCTTGTTGCAGAAGTTGCGCGAGCCCTTGACCCAGTCCTCGCCGATCGGCACGTCGGCGCCCGGGTTGGCACCACGGGCCAGGGTGAAGCGGACGGCGTCGGCGCCGTAGGCGTCCATCCAGTCCAGCGGGTCCACCGCGGTGCCGGAGGACTTCGACATCTTCTTGCCGAACTCGTCGCGCACCAGACCGGTCAGGGCGACGGTCTTGAACGGCGCCTCGCCGTCCATCGCGTACAGGCCGAACATCATCATCCGGGCGACCCAGAAGAAGATGATGTCGTGGCCGGTCACCAGGACGTCGGTCGGGTAGAACTTCTCGAGGTCGGCGGTCTTCTCCGGCCAGCCGAGCGTGGAGAACGGCCACAGGCCGGAGGAGAACCAGGTGTCCAGGACGTCCGGGTCCTGGTGCCAGCCCTCACCCGTCGGCGGCTGCTCGTCCGGTCCGACGCAGACGACCTCGCCCTCGGGGCCGTACCAGACCGGAATCCGGTGGCCCCACCAGAGCTGGCGCGAGATGCACCAGTCGTACATGTTGTCGACCCAGTCGAAGTAGCGGCGCTCCAGCTCCTTCGGGTGGATCTCCACCTTGCCGTCGCGGACGGCGTCGCCGGCGGCCTTGGCCAGCGGCTCGACCTTGACCCACCACTGCAGCGACAGTCGCGGCTCGACCACCGTGTGGCAGCGCGAGCAGTGGCCCACGGCGTGCATGTACGGGCGCTTCTCGGCGACGATCCGGCCCTGCTCGCGCAGTGCGCCGACGACGGCCGAACGGGCCTCCATCCGGTCCATGCCGAGGAAGGGGCCGTGCACGGTGATCGCACCGCACTCGTCCATGACCGTCAGGTTGGGCAGGTCGTGGCGCTGGCCGATCGCGAAGTCGTTCGGGTCGTGCGCCGGCGTCACCTTGACGGCGCCGGTGCCGAACTCCGGGTCGACGTGCTCGTCCGCGATGACCGGGATCTCCCGGTCGGTCAGCGGCAGCTTGATGGTGCGGCCGACCAGGTGCTTGTAGCGCTCGTCCTCGGGGTGGACGGCCACCGCGGTGTCGCCCAGCATCGTCTCGGCCCGGGTGGTGGCGACGATGATCGAGTCGTCACCCTCGCCGTAGCGGATCGAGACCAGCTCGCCCGGCGTCTCCTCGTGCTCGACCTCGATGTCGGACAGCGCGGTCAGACAGCGCGGGCACCAGTTGATGATGCGCTCGGCGCGGTAGATCAGGCCGTCGTCGAAGAGCCGCTTGAAGATGGTCTGGACGGCCTGGGACAGGCCCTCGTCCATGGTGAAGCGCTCGCGCGACCAGTCCACGCCGTCGCCGAGGCGGCGCATCTGGCCGAGGATGCGGCCGCCGTAGCTCTTCTTCCACTCCCAGACCTTCTCGACGAAGGCCTCCCGGCCCAGGTCGTGCCGGGAGAGGCCCTCCTCGGCGAGCTGCTGCTCGACCTTGTTCTGGGTGGCGATGCCGGCGTGGTCCATGCCCGGCAGCCAGAGCGTCTCGAAGCCCTGCATGCGCTTGCGGCGGGTCAGCGCGTCCATCAGCGTGTGCTGGAAGGCGTGGCCCAGGTGCAGGACGCCGGTGACGTTCGGCGGGGGGATGACGATCGTGTACGCGGGCTTGTCGCTCTTCGCGTCCGCGGTGAAGTACCCACGGTCCACCCAGCGCTCGTACAGCTCGCCCTCTACGTCCGCGGGGGTGTAGGTCGTCGGGAGGGTGGCTGCTTCGTCCCCGGCAAAGGTGCTCACGGGGCGCTGGTTCGTCGTGTCGGTCACGACGCACAGTTTACGTAACCGGAGGCATGGGTCACGAACCGCTTTCGGTCCGCGGGCCCCGCCGCGACCGGGCCGCCCCGGCCGGGCACCGTACGGTAGCGTGCCCGGACGCTCCTCCGGCCGGCCGGAGGAGCGTCCGGAACGACTGGACACCACGACAGGCCGCGGGTGCGGCGGGGGAGCACGAACGCAGATGTACGGCCAGGGACAGCAGTATCCGCAGGGACAGCCACAGCCCTACGGCGGCCAGCCGCCGTACGGCCAACCGCCGCAGCAGCCCTACGGGCCGCCCCAGCCCCAGTACGGCCAGCCGCAGCCCTACGGCGGTCAGCCCCCGTACGGCCAGCCACCGCAGCAGCCCTACGGCGCGCCCCAGCAGCCGTACGGGCAGCCGCCGCAGGCGCCGTACGGCCAGCCGGGCTACCCGCCGCCGCAGCCGCCGAAGGGCAAGGGCGGGCTGGTCGTCGGGCTGGTCGTCGGCGCCCTGGTGCTGGGCGGCGGCGGCTTCGCCGCGTGGAAGTTCCTCGGCGGCGACGCGGGCGGCCAGTACAAGCTCAGCGCCCCGCAGACGCTGCTGGACGGCTACGTCCAGAAGTCGGCGAAGGAGGAGGCCGCCGACATGAGCAAGCCCGAGGTCGCGAAGGTCGGCAAGGACCTCCACGCGGTGGTCGCCAGCTACAGCAAGGGCACCGACGTCAAGAACATGGAGTCGCTCTCGGTGATCGGGATCTACGGCGACCTCGACGACCCGGACCAGATCGTCGCGGACTCCAAGAAGGACAGCGGCGGGGTGACCTGGACCACGCCGATGACCGACTACCCCGCGAAGGACGCCAAGGCCTCCGCCGGCAAGCTCAGCTGCGGCGTGCTCAGCGTCATCGCGGGCAAGGCCGGACCGACGGTCTGCGTCTGGGCGGACAAGTCCACCTACGGCCGGGTCACCTTCACCAAGATCAGCCTGGGCAGCACCGGCAGCGACGGCCCGCAGGGCATCACCCCGGACCAGGCCGCGGAGCGGACCCGGGCCATCCGCGACGCCATGAAGGTCGCGAAGTAACGCGCACGGCACGCGAGAAGGGGCGCCGCAC
>NZ_JBHUAF010000102.1:0-23735 GCF_042789895.1 Kitasatospora sp. NPDC056783 | reverse complement strand
CCTCCGGCGCTGTCGAGGTCCCGCTCGGCGGCGGGATCGGCCGGATCGGCCCGGTGCGAGGCGGTCGAGCGGTCGACGGGTGGCACGGCCGGCCCGCCGACGCGGCCACCCGGAACCGTCCGGGAACCGTCCGGGCGAGGGCCCGGCGAGAGCCGGACGCGGGCCGGGCGAGAGCCGGGTCGTGCGGTGCGCGGAGCAGCGGCGCGACCCAGGAAGCCCGCACGGCGCTCCTCCGCACGCCTTCACCGTCGTCGCTGCGGGCCGTCTCCGCTCGGCGGCGCGTCCGAACGGACGACTGGGACGGCGGCGATGGGGCGCCGGTTCGGCGCCCCCGCAGTCGATGTCCGGGACGTCAACGGCCCAGGGGGCAACGGCCGGAACCGACGCCCCGGAGCCCATCAACGCCCCGAAGTCGACGCCCCGGGCTCAGCACCCCGGGCTCAGCGCCCCGATACCAGGTCCGCGACCCGCGCGATCGGAGACGTGGTGGCCCGGCCGGCCGCCTCCTGCCGGTCCGCGGCATGGTAAGCGGCGTACATCGCGTGCACTCCCAGCCAGCGCAGCGGTTCCGGCTCCCAGCGCCGCACGGTGTGGCCCACCCACGGCAGCCCGGTCAGTTCGGTGTCCCGGCCGAGCACCAGGTCCCGCAGGGTGCGGCCGGCCAGGTTGGTGGTGGTCACCCCGCTGCCGACGTACCCGCCCGCCCAGCCGAGCCCGCTCACCCTGTCCAGCTCGACGGTGGCGCACCAGTCCCGGGGGACACCGAGCACACCCGCCCAGGCGTGGTCGATCCGGGCGTGCGCGGCGGCCGGGAAGAACCGGTCGAGAATCCGGCGGAGTTGGCGCACCGTCTCCACCTGGGTGCCGCCGTCCGAGTCCGTCCGCGAGCCGAAGCGGTACGGCACTCCCCGCCCGCCGAGCGCGATCCGGTCGTCGGCCGTGCGCTGCGCGTACATGTACGCGTGCGCGAAGTCGCCCAGCACCTCGCGGCCCTGCCAGCCGGCCTCCGCCCAGAACTCTGCGGGCAGCGGCTCGGTGGCGACCATCGCGGAGTTCATCGGCAGCCAGGTCCGCTTCTCGCCGCGCAGACCGGCGGTGAACCCCTCGGTGGCGCGGAGCACCTGGTCGGCGGTGACGGTGCCGTACGGGGTGACGGCGCGCGGCCCGCGGTGGCCGGAGCCCGGCAGGATCGCGGTGACCGCCGTTCCCTCGTACACCTCGACGCCCAGCTCGCGCACGGTGCGGGCGAGACCGCGGGCGAGCCTGGCGGGCTGGATGCGGGCGCCGTGCCGGGTCCAGCAGCCGCCGATGGCGCCGGCCACGTTGACGCGCTCGGCCGTCTCCTGGGCGCTCAGCAGCTCGACCCGGCCTTCGCCGTAGGCCCGCTCGCCCTCGACGTGCTCCCGAAGGCGCGCCAACTGCGGCTTGCTGCGGGCGACTTCGAGCACGCCACCGCGAACGATGTCGGCCTCGATGCCCTCGGCGGCGGCGACGTCGACGACCTCGCCGACCGCCTCGTCCATCATCCGCTGCATCGCCGCCGCGCGCTGCCGCCCGTACCGCCTGGCGAACGCGCCGCGACCCGCGAAGCCGTTGTACAGCCAGCCGCCGTTGCGGCCGGAGGCGCCGTACCCGCAGAAGCGCTGTTCGAGGACGGCGATCCGGAGCAACGGGGCGGCCTTCTTCAGGTAGTAGGCGGTCCAGAGTCCGGTGTAGCCACCGCCGACGACGCACACGTCCACGTCCCGGTCCCCCGGCAAGCCGGGGCCCGCCTCGGGCACCCCGTCCGCCGCGTACCAGAACGACACCTGACCGTTGACCGCCGCCACCGGACACCTCCCACACCCTCGCTGACCTGCCCGGACGCTACCTCCGGAGGGTGGGCGGGGCCACCCCTCACAGTGCAAGGATCGCCGGGCCCGACCAGCCACCCTGTCAGTTCCTGTCAGCCCCGGTCAGTCGCGGTCAGTCCCGCAGCAGTTCCAGGGCCCGTGTCCAGCTGTACGAGCCGGGCACGAAGTCCGCGATCCGCACGCCCATCCGCCGCAGCTTCGCCAGGCTGTCCGCGTAGGCGGGGTGCGCCGCCTGGGCGGCGCTGAGGCACGGCTGCACGGCGACGGGGATGCCCCAGCCGTACGACTCGCAGAGGATGCCGAGGGCGAGGGTGTCCGAGATGCCCAGGGCCCACTTGTTGATCGAGTTGAAGGTCGCGGGCGAGACCACGATCGCGTCCGGATCGGGCAGCGGACGCGGCTCCCCCGGCTTCCGCCAGGCCGAACGGATCGGAAACCCGGTCTGCGCGATGATGGCGTCCGAGTCGATGTGCGCCATCGCGTTGGGGGTGGCCACCACCCCGACGTCCCAACCCCGTTGCCGGGCTTCGCCGATCAACTCCCCCACCCCGCCCGCGACTCCCGCCGCACACACGACGACGTACAACACCGGCTTCCTGGCCATGTTCAGTGATCCCCTCCGGTCACCGCCGACCGCGTGTCGGGTCGGCGTGCACCACCTTCCCAAACCGCTCGGGACGCGCACCCCACCACCCCGGTGCCAGCTGGTGGACGAGGGCGAGCCGTCGCCGACCGGGACGCCCTTCCCCGGTGGCAGCAGGAGACCGACGCCGACGTCTTCGAGACCGTCGAGCGCCAGGCCTGAACCCGGGCGGCCCCGCCCTCTTCGCCCCTCACACCCGCACCCGGACCGGCGGGGCAATGGAGGGCGGGGAGCAGCGGGAGGTGGTGGCACACACGGTGAGCTGTCTGGAACGCGGGCCGTCGAGGATCCGGATCGACCAGAGCACCGAATAAGTACCGCCACAGATCCCGCAGTTCGGCCGAGGTGGAGCAGCGGGCATCGGCGGCACGACGGGCATCGGGGGAGCCACCGGCGCGGGCGGAGTCGGCGCGACGAGTGGCGGCGGAGGCACGGCGGCCCAGACGGGGCCGTCCGGGACGAGGAGTGCGAAGTCGTGCCCGCACTCGGAGCAGGTGTCCAGCACCGCCTCGGTGCGCATGTCCCCGCACTGCGGGCAGAAGGTCACCGGCTGCTCGTCGGCGGCGGTGCTCTCGCAGCGCGAGCAGACGAAGTCCGGGTCGATCTTGGCGCGTTGGAAGATCGACCCGAGTATGAGCAGAGGGTTGGGTTCGCCGTCCCGCTCGTACGTCGACTGCACCACCGAGGCGATCGTCCTGAGACGCTTCTTCCGCCGCCGCAGCCGTTCGAGGTCCAGGTTCACCACCTTGGTCTGCCGGCAGTCCCGGCAGGTGCAGAGCGTCCGCACCGGCAGCCGCGAGCGGATGCCCAACTGCCGGTGCAGGAACTCGAAGGCCGTCCGGTCCTCCTCCGTGACCGCCACCTCGACCGAGCCGAGGCCGCCCGCGTTGAGGCGCCCTTCCACCACCCCCGCGAACCGGCCCACGGACAGCCCCGGTTCATCCGCCATGCCGCCCGGCCTGCTGCCCATCATCACCGGGATCGCCAGCAGCGAGCGGGCCGTGGCCATGTCCATCGCATGGAAGCCGGCCGGGGAGCGGAGGACGACGCGGTCGATGCCCGCCCAGAGGGACGGGCCGCCGGAGCGGCGCGCTCCGGACAGCCCTTCGGTGACCCAGGCGGCGACGCCTCCGACGAGACTCTGACCGGTCTCGTGATGCCGGGCCAGGGTGTCGGCCCGGGGCGCGGCGGCCCACCAGCGGGGCTGGGGGAAGCCGGCCGCCGGGTCGAGCCCGGTGAGTGCCCGGTCGAGGGCGAGCAGCGTCGTCTGGAACGCGGCCACGTACGGGTCCTGCACGCCCAGTGCGATGACCGAGACGGCCCGGTCGGTCAGGTGCAGGGACACCGAGGTGTGGACGCCGCCGGCGGGCACGAGCTGGAGCCGGGCCGCGAGCGGCACCTGGTCGGGCAGGAGCATCGCGGAGCGGACGGCGGAGCCGCGCCGGGCCTCGACCACGGTGGCCATCTCCGAGGTGATCTGGAAGCCCAGCGTGCGCAGCACGTCCACGGCGGCGACCCGGACGCGTCCGGTGTCGGCCTGGACGCGGCGCTCGGCGTCGAGCGTGATCGATGCCAAGGTTCCTCCGGGGGAACGGAATTGGTGATCGGGCGCGGGAGCGGACCGGTCTCAGCGCGCAACCGTAGCGGGTCCGCCCCGGCAGCACAGCACCCGTGTCACCGCATCGGCGTCACCCCACCAGTGCGGCCACCGCGTCCGCGCAGCCCCAGCTGAGGGTGACCCCGGCGCCGCCGTGGCCGTAGGTGTGGATGGTCCGGCCATCCGGCTCCGCTTCCAGGCGGGGCCCGCCGTGGCGGGCGGGCCGCAGGCCGACGACGTGGCCGATGACCCGGGCCCCGCGCAGTTCGGGGACGTGGGCCGTGCAGCGGGCGATGATGGCCTCGGCGGTGGCCGGGTCGGGCGCGGTGTTCCAGTCCCCCGGTTCGAAGGTGCCGCCGAGGACGACGTCGGCGCTGCGCGGGTGGACGTAGGTGTAGCCGCCCGGGTCGTCCTGGATGCGGGTCGAGGAGGGCAGTCCGGGGTTGCGGACCAGGACGATCTGGCCGCGCACCGGGTGCACGGCCTCGTCGCCGCAGAGCTGCCGGGCGGCGATGCCGGTGGCGTTGACCACCACGGGCGCCCAGACCCGGGCCTGGTCGAGGAGGTCGAGGCGGCGGTGGACGATCTCGCCTCCGTTGTCGATGAACCGCCCGAGCAGCCAGGGCAGGTAGAGCGGCATCTCGATGGCGGGGGCCGTGAACGACCAGCCGTCCGCGCAGTCCGGTCCGCGTTCGGCCGACGTCAGCCGGCGCAGGTCCGGGACGGCGGCGCCCCACCAGGGCTCGCCCGGCTGCCGCTCGTGTGCCAGCATCCGGGTTCTGCGCATCGAGACGCCGGGCACGCCCTCCTCCGCCTGGCGGGCGAACTCGGCGAAGGCGGTCGCCGACCAGTGCGCGACCGCGCCGCTGGTGCCCGTGGCGACCGGGAACCAGACGGCCGCGGCCACCGCCGAGGTGGTCGAGAGCAGGCCGTCGGCCGTCACCACGACGACTCGGAGTCCCTTCTCCTGGAGCCGGATCGCCGTGGTGAGCCCGATGACCCCACTGCCGACCACGACGACGTCCATCGCACCATCCATGGCGTTCTCCTCCTCCGACGGGCCGCCCGCCGGGGTGGCGGCAGCCGTCTTCAGGAAATCCGCTCGGCCTGGCATCCGTCCAAGACCAGATCTGTCCCAGGCTGATAAGCGGCCCTTATCATCGCCGGATGGATCTGCGGTTGGACCTGCGCCGGATGCACTACTTCTCCACCCTGGCCGAGGAGTTGAACTTCACCAAGGCCGCCCGTCGGCTGCACGTCGCGCAGTCGGCGCTCAGCCAGCAGATCAAGACGCTGGAGCGGCAGCTCGGCACCGAGCTGGTCGAGCGCACCAGCAAGGGCTGCGTCCTGACCCCGGTCGGCCGGGCGGTCGCCGAGGAGGCGCGCCGGGTGCTGGGTGAGGTGGCGGAAGCCGAGAAGCGGGTCGCGGCGGTGGTGCGGGGGCGGGAGGGGCGGCTGCGGGTGGCGTACACCCGCTCCGCGCGCGGCGGGGTCTGCGACGCGCTGGTGACCGAGTTCCGCAACCGGTACCCGAAGCTGGACGTCGTGCTGCAGACCGGCTGGACGTCGCACAACGTCGGGGAGCTGCTCGCCGGGCGGCTGGACGCGGCCTTCGTCCGGCCGCCGCTCGACGTCCCCGGGCTGGCCTGCCGGATCATCGCCGAGGAGGAGCTGCTGCTCGCCGTTCCGGCGGGCCATCCGCTGGCCCGCAGCCGGGCCCGGATCGGCCGGCACCGCATCGCCGACGAGCCGGTGGTGCTGTGGCCGCGCGAGAACGGGCCCGGGATGCACGCCCTGATCACCGGGCAGCTGTGGCCCGGCCGTTCGCCGCGGATCGTGCGCGAGGAGCCGGACGACGAGCAGCTCCTGCTGGCGGTGGCCGCGGGCTACGGCATCGCGCCGATCCCCGAGGGCCGGGCCCGGGTGTTCCGGATTCCCGGCATCTGTCTGCGCCGGCTCACCGCGCCGGTGCCGACCGTCACCCTGGGCCTCGCCCACGATCCGCGGACCGCCCCGCCGGCCGTCCAGCTCCTCCTCGCGATGGCCCCGCCGCTCGTGCCGGCCTCGGCACCGCCCGGAGCCGGAGAGCCGTGAGCCGGAGAGCCGTGAGCCGACGGCCCTGATCCGATGCCGGGGCCCGTGCCCGCCACCGTCATGCCGCGGGGGCGGGCACGGCCG
This sequence comes from Kitasatospora sp. NPDC056783, assembly GCF_042789895.1. NCBI lineage: Bacteria > Bacillati > Actinomycetota > Actinomycetes > Kitasatosporales > Streptomycetaceae > Kitasatospora > Kitasatospora sp. NPDC056783. The sequence goes on along the minus strand of NZ_JBHUAF010000102.1, from coordinate 17,464 downwards.
TCGGGGGCGGGCTCAGCGGTCGGGGGCGGGCTCAGCCGATGGTGGAGCCGGTGACCGGGGCGGAGAGTTCGACGGTCCTGCCGTTCAGCGCGGTCTTGACGAACTGCCAGCTCAGGCCGTTGACGACGCCCTGGCCCAGCGGGGCGAAGGTGGCGAAGGCGGGCTGGCTGAGGTCGATGTGGGTGGAGTCACAGGAGGGACACTGGTCCTTCACCGGGACGGTGATGGTCTTGCCCTGGTAGGTCACCTTGACCGAAATGCCCTTGCAGAGCGGGTCGTTGTTCGGGTTGGCGGTGGTCCACCAGGTGTGCGAGACGGCGACCAGCATCTGGGTGGCGGCGTTGATCTGGGTGCCGCAGGCGCCGTAGCCGGAGTCGTTGTAGTAGGTGGCCTTGCCGGTCATGGGTGTGTTGATCGGGATCGCGGCACTGGCGGAGCCGGCCGCGAGGGCGACGAGGGCGGCCGCGGCGAGCGGGGCGCCCGCGAGGATCCTGAGGTTCTTGCCGATGACGCGCATGGTTCGTTCCCTCCGGTTGCCGTGCTGGTCACGAAAGTCTGAGCATGGGCATGACATTCAAAAGTCGACGGATTCGCACGGAAGTTCGTCGACCGGACGCCAGTCCCCGGAGAGGAAAGCTATGTGCCGGTCCGCATCGCGGTCCAGACCTCCGCGCTGTCGGCAGGAACACAAGGCGGGCGTCTTTACCCATGCGTCCGAAGGGGCGAAGATACGTGACCGCTTCGCCACGGAGGGTGTTGACAGGCCGTCACCCGAGCCCTCCGGAGGCCCCTCAGATGCGCACCACGTTCGCCGCCCTGCTCCTCGGCACCGTCCTGCTCCCGACCGCCGCGCCCGTCACCGCCGCACCGCTCACCGCCGGCGCGGCACCCCGCGAGGTGGTGAACCAGGGCTACAGCATCCCGGTCGCCGGCGTGACGGACCTCGGCGCGCTGCCGGTCCTCGCCGGCCTCGGGATGGACTTCGCCCGCCTGCTCGGGCAGTAGCGCTTCCCGCGCCACCACCGTCACCGAGCGCCATCACCGTGACCGAGCGTCATGGCCGCTCCGGTGTCCGGGCAGGCGCCGGCCCCGGCGCGGGAACCGCCCGCGCCGGCCCGGATTTCTTCCGCTCCGAAAATTAGTAACCCCCACACCCGGACGACAAGCCCGAACGCCCTCCCGCAGCGCGCCCGTCACCGGCCCGCCATCCGCGGCAACACGCCGAAAGAAACCGCAAGCGGCCGAAACGAAACCGCAACACCCTTTCCCACCAGCCAAGATGACGATTGACAGCAGGCCGGGCGGCTGCGCACCATGAGGCCCGAACCCATCCAGCAGCGACCCGGAAGGAGGGCCGATGCGCACCACCGTCCGCCCCGTCCCCCGCCGCTGCCCGCGCCGCTGTTGTCGCGCCGCGCTCGCGTTCTGACCGTCCGCCGAAGCGGACCACCGCGCCCGTACGCCGCGCACCGCCCTGCGGAGCCGTACGCCCCGAGCTGCCCGAACGCCCTTCTCCACACCCTTCGTTCATCACTCACCGTCACCGAACCCATTCCCGAAAGGGCCTCGCCATGACCACCACCGCCCCCAGCCCGGCCGCACTGCGCCTCACCCCCGTCGCCGGCCGGATCGGCGCGCTCGTGCACGACATACGCCTCGGCGGCGACCTCCCCGCCGAGACCGTCACCGCCCTCGAAGCCGCCCTGTACGAGCACAAGGTGCTCTTCTTCCGCGGCCAGCAGCACCTGGACGACGCCGAGCAGGAAGCCTTCGCCCGGCTGCTCGGCGACCCGGTCGGCCACCCCACCGTGCCCAGCGCGGACGGCCGCTACGTCTTCGAGCTGGACGCCACCAAGGGCGTGCGCGCCAACAACTGGCACACCGACGTCACCTTCGTCCCGTCCTACCCCAAAGCCTCGATCCTGCGCGCCCTGGAGGTCCCGCCGGCCGGCGGCAGCACCGTCTGGGCCAACACCGCGGCCGCCTACCAGGACCTGCCCGCCCCGCTGAAGGCCCTCGCCGAGAGCCTGCGCGCCGTCCACACCAACGACTACGACTACGCCGCCCGGCTCGCCCTGCGCCCCGAGCTGGCGAACAACCCCGAGGTCGCCAAGCTGTTCCGGGAGGTTTTCGTCTCCACCGCCTTCAAGACCGAGCACCCGGTCGTCCGGGTCCACCCGGTGACCGGCGAGAAGACCCTGCTGCTGGGCGCCTTCGCCCAGCGCGTCCAGGAGCTGTCCGGCGACGACGGCAAGGCGCTGATCGACCTCTTCCAGCGCTACGTGGAGCGGCTGGAGAACACCGTCCGCTGGGACTGGCAGGTCGGCGACGTGGCGATCTGGGACAACCGCGCCACCCAGCACTACGCGGTCGCCGACTACGGCGACGAGCCGCGCCTGGTGCGCCGGATCACCCTGGACGGCGACCTACCGGTCGGCGTGGACGGTGTCCCGAGCCGGCTGCTGGAGCCCGCCGAGCCGCCGCGGGTGCCCGGTCTGGTGCCCGCCGCGGAGCTCGAAACCGAAGGACTCGAAACCGAGAAGCTCAAGGCCGCGGGCCTCGACCCCGAGAAGCTCAAGGCCGCGGGCCTCGAAGCCGAGAAGACCGAAGCGGCCAACTGACCCCGACGGTCCGAGGAGAACGACGTCCGTGACCACGTCCACCGCCCTCCGCGCCGGCGACGACCGCCGGGAGGCCAACGCCTCCGCCGTCCTGCGCACGGTGCTCGACCACGGGCCGATCGCCCGCAGCCGGGTCGCCGCGCTCACCGGGCTCAGCGCCTCGGCCGTCTCCCGGCAGGCGGTGGACCTGGTCCGGCTGGGAATGCTCCACGAGCGGCCGGAGTTGGCGGTCGGCGGCACCGGCGCGCTGGGCCGCCCACAGCTCCCGCTCGACCTCGACCCGGACCGGCTCGCGGTGGCCGGGCTGCACATCGGTCTGCCGTTCACCACCATCGCGCTGCTCGACCTGCGCGGTCGGGTACTGCGCCACAAGCGGTTCCCCCACCGCGGCCGGACCGGGCCCGCGCTGCTGAAGGCGCTGGTGGCCCGGCTGCCCCGGCTGATCGACACCCTGCGCGGCCCCCGCACGGTGGTCGGGCTGGGCGCCGTCGCGGGTGGCTCCGTCGACCCGGACGAGGGCCTGATCCTCCACCACGAGCCGTTGGACTGGCGTGACGTACCGCTGGGCACGCTGCTGGCCGACGCCACCGGGCTGCCCGTCCGGGTGGACAACCACGCCCGGGCGCTCACCCTGGCGGAGATCCTCTTCGGCCACCCCGCGGCCCGCCGCAGCATGGCGCAACTGTTCGTCGGCCACGTGGTGGACGCGGCGCTGGCGGTCGCGGGCACCGTCCACGTCGGCCCGCCCTCCGCCATCGGCGGCCTCGGCCACCTCCCGGTCAGCGGCACGGTCACCGATCCGGACGCGGACAGCCGGGAGCGCTGCCACTGCGGCCGGCTCGGCTGCCTCTCGGTGGCCGCCTCGGACACCACGCTCTTCGCCGCCGCGGCCGCCGAGGGGGCCATCACGGAGCCCGACCGCGACCAGCTGATCGCCGCCGTCCGCCGGGGCGACCCGACGGCGAACCGGCTGGTGCGCAACCGGGCCCGGCTGCTCGGCCGCGCGCTCGCCCTGCTCGCCGACGTGGTCAACCCCGACCTGCTGGTGCTGACCGAGCACTTCACCTCCCTCGATCCCGCCCATCTCGACGTCGTCCGGGCCGAGTTCGCCCTGCACTCGCACCTGGACCGGGACGCCGGTCTGCTGATCACCCAGCGACACGGCCCGGACGTCCTCGCCGTGGCCGCCGGCGCTCCGGTGCTCGGCGAGCTGTACGCCCGGCCGGTCCGGGCGCTCGCCGCACCCCAGGCCGGCCGGCATCCGTAGCCGCGCGCCCTCCACAGCCATCCGCCGTCCGCAACCGCCCCCGAAGGACCGCCATGACCGCGCTCCCCCGTCCCCCCGTTCCGAGCCGCCGCGCCCTGCTGCGCGCGGGCCTCGCCGGAGCCGGCCTGCTGACACTCGCGGGCTGCCGGTCCGCCGTCGAGCACGCGCGGAACGCGGCCGCGGCGGCGGACGCCACCGGCTCCCCGCGCCGGGGCGGCGTGCTGACCGTCGCCACCGGCATCGACGTCACCCCGAGCCTGCTCTTCGCCCAGAGCGCCAACACCCTGGTCCAGCGGCTCGCGTTCAACACCCTGACCAGGTACGACGACAAGCTCCAGCCGCAGCCCGAGCTCGCCACCGCCTGGGACCTCGCCCCGGACGGCCTGAGCGTCACGCTCAAGCTGCGCGAGGACGTGCTGTTCCACAGCGGCCGCCGGTTCACCGCCGACGACGTCGTCTTCGCCGTCAAGAACCTCCAGAACCCGGCCCGCTCGGCCCAGTTGCGCTCCACCGCGGCCACCGTCACCGACTTCCGCAAGAACGGCGACTTCGAGCTGACGCTGGTGCTCGCCCACCCGGTGAGCAACCTCTTCGACCTCTTCGAGTTCATGATCGTCCCGGACCGGGAGTCCGTCGAGGAGGCCGTCGCCGGCACCAAGCTGATCGGCACCGGACCGTTCACCCTCACCGAGCGCAAGCCCGGCTCCTCACTGACCTTCGCCCGCAACGACCGCTACTGGAACCCCGGCCGCCCCCACCTCGACGGTGTGGAGATCCGGATCATCCCTCAGGCCGAGTCGCTGCTCTCCTCGCTCAAGACCGGCCAGACCCACCTCTCCTACAACGTCCGCGGCAAGGACGTCGCCACCCTGCGCACCGATCCGCGGTTCCGGATCCACCCGTACGACACCGGCTCCGGCGCCTACTACATCGGCGTCAACACCACCGCCGAGCACGTCGGCGACAGGCGCGTCCGCCAGGCCATCGCCTGGGCGATCGACCGCGACCGCCTGGTCCAGCAGGCCCTCGGCGGCTACGGCAGCGTCTCCTCGGCGCCCTGGCCCCAGTCCTCCCCCGCCTACACCGAGGCCGGCGCCACCCACTACCGGCACGACCCGGACCGGGCCCGGGCGCTGCTCAGGGAAGCGGGCGCGGAGCACCTCACCCTGCCCTTCGCCCACTCCAACGAGGCCGGGCCGACCGCGATCGCGCAGATCCTCCAGTACGACCTCCAGCAGGTCGGCATCGAGACGGTGCTCCAGCCCACCGACTCGCCGACCATGCAGAAGCAGCTCATCTCCCAGTCCATGCCCGCCCTGTGGTCGCTCAGCCACGGCTTCGCCCAACTCCACCCCGCCACCCTCGCGGTGAGCGCCTACCCCTTCAACGAGGCCAAGAACAGCTCGCGCTTCACCTCCCCCGCCTACACCGACGTGGTGCAGCGGGCCTGGAACCGCGGCGACAGCGACGGCCCCGAGGCCAGGGCGCTCTACCAGCGGATCACCGACGTGCTGCTGGAGGAGCAGTTCGTGATCGACCTCGCCATCGCCGGACTGATCGAGGTCGCGGGCCCCCGCGCCCGCGGCGCCACGCTCAACAAGTTCGGCTACCTCAACCTCGACGACGCCTACCTCACGGCCTGAGCAGGACGGCCCCGGATACCCATGCGCACGTTCCTCCTGAAACGCCTCCCCAGCGGACTGCTCGTCCTGGTCCTCGCCTCCTTCCTCGTCTTCCTCATCCTCCGGCTGATCCCCGGCGACCCGGCCACCACGCTCGCCGGACCGGACGCCACCCCCGCCACCGTCGAGGCCGTCCGCTCCCGACTCGGCTTGGACCAACCACTGTTCAGCCAGTACACGAGCTGGCTCGGCCGACTGCTGAGCGGCGACCTCGGCCCGAGCTACGCGATCGGCGGGCAGGTCACCGACCTGATCGGCAACGGCCTCGGCGCCACCGCCCAACTCACCCTCGGCGCCCTGCTGCTGGTCGTGCTGATCGCGCTGCCGCTGGCCGTGGTCGGCGCCACCACCCGGCGCCGCCCGGTCGCCGCCACGGTCCAGGCCGTCACCACCGGCGTGCTGGCGATTCCGCCGTTCGTCACCGGCGTGCTGCTGGTGCTGGTGTTCGCCGTCGGCTTCGAACTGCTCCCGGCCGGCGGACACGAATCGCTCCTGACCGAACCGGACCTGGCCGTGCAGTACCTGGCGATGCCCGCCGTCTGCCTGGCCCTGCCCAGCGCCGCCGTGCTGGCCCGCTACCTCAAGGACGCCATCGAACGCGCGCTCGCCGAGGACTACGTCCGCACCGCGACGGCCCTGGGCGTCTCCCGCCGGCGGATCGTCTGGCGGCACGCGCTGCCCAACGCCCTGCCCTCCGCCGTCACCGTCCTCGGCCTCCAGGTCGGCCACCTCGTCGCCGGGGCCGTCCTGGTGGAACGGATCTTCGCCTGGCCGGGTCTCGGCCAGCTGATCGAGCAAGGCGTGGTGCGCCGGGACTACCCGGTGGTGCAGGACCTGCTGCTGCTCGTGGTGGCGGTCTACGTCGCCGTCCAACTGCTCACCGACCTGGCCTACACCTGGCTCGACCCCCGGATCCGCTGGGAGTGACCTGATGACCACCGCCACGATTCCCCTCAAGTCCGCCGCACCACGCGGCCGTTACCGCACCGCGCTGCTGAGCGGGCGCGGCCTGACCGGCCTGGCCCTGGTCGGCGTCGTCGCCCTCGCCGGTCTGCTCGCACCCCTGCTCACCGGCACCGACCCGAACGCCCAGAGCGCGCTCGCCCTGGCCGGCCCCGGCGTCGACCACCCCTTCGGCACCGACGACCTCGGCCGCGACCTGTACAGCCGGGTGCTGCACGGCATCGGCACCGACCTCGCGCTGATCGTCACCGCCGTCCCGATCGGCGCCCTGCTCGGCTGCTCGGCCGCCCTGCTCGCGGCCACCTCCCGGTGGGCCGACCTCGCCGTCCAGCGGGCCTTCGACCTGCTGCTCGCCTTCCCCGGGCTGATCCTCGCACTGGCCGTCACCGCCGTTCTCGGCCCGGGCCGCTGGCCGGTGGTGATCGTCATCGCACTGGCCGAGATCCCCGGCTTCGGACGGCAGTTGCGGGCCGGCATCCTGGTCCAGCGGGAGCGCGAGTACGCCCTGGCGGCCCGGGTCGGCGGGGCCTCCCGAACCCGGGTGCTGCTGCGGCACGTGCTGCCCAACGCCGTCGACCCGCTGATCGTGCAGACCGCCGTGGCCCTCTCGCTCGGCGTGTTCATCGAGGGCGCGATGAGCTTCCTCGGCCTCGGCGTCCGCCCGCCGGAGCCCACCCTGGGCAGCATCCTCAGCCAGTCCGTCGCCTACCTGGCCACCGACCCGGCCTTCGCGGCCGCCCCGCTGGCCGCCACCACCGCCCTGGTGCTCGGCTTCACGCTGATCGCCGAGGCCCTGAACCGGGGGATCCGCCGATGACCACCGTGCTCCGCGTCACCGACCTCACCGTACGGTTCGGCGAAACCCCGGGCTCCGGCGCCGGCACCACCGCCGGCACCGCCGCCGTCGACGGCGTCAGCTTCGACCTCGAAGCGGGCGACACCCTGGGCATCGTCGGCGAGTCCGGCTCCGGCAAGTCCACCACCGCGCTCGCCCTGCTGCGGATGCTGCCGCCCGGCGGCCGGATCACCGCCGGCTCCGTCGAGCTGGCCGGCCAGGACCTCGCCGCCCTCCCCGAGGACGCGCTGCGCGCCCTGCGCGGCCGGCGGATCGCCATGGTCTTCCAGGACCCGATGTCCTCGCTCAACCCGGTCCTCACCGTCGGCCGCCAGCTGGACGAGGCGCTGCGCGCCCACGGCGGAAAGCTGCGGAAGGCCGAACGGCAGGCCCGTGCCGCCGAGTTGCTCGACCTGGTCGGCATCCCGGACGCCACCGGCCGGCTGCGCGACCACCCGCACCAGTTCTCCGGCGGCCAGCGCCAGCGCGTCATGATCGCCCTGGCCCTGGCACACGACGCCGAGGTGCTGGTCGCCGACGAACCGACCACCGCCCTGGACCCGACCGTCCAGCGGCAGATCCTGCGCCTGCTCGCCCGGATCAACCGGGAGACCGGCACCGCCCTCGTGGTGATCAGCCACGACCTCGGGGTGATCGCCCGGACCTGCCGCCGGCTGCTGGTCATGCGGCACGGCCGGGTGGTCGAGCGGGGTGCCACCGCCGAGATCCTCACCCGCCCCGAACACCCCTACAGCCGCGAGCTGCTGGCGGCCGTTCCCCGCCTGGACGAACCCTCCCGGGCAGCCGCCAACAGCACCCCGGGCACCCAGCCGCTGCTCACCGTCCGCGGCCTGACCAAGACCTACGGCTCGCGGCGGCGCGCCGTCACCGCGCTGCACGGCGTCGACCTCGACCTCAACCCCGGCGAGACGCTGGGCCTGGTCGGCGAGTCCGGCTCCGGGAAGTCCACCCTGGCCCGGGCCCTGGTCCAAGCGCACGCGCCGACCGGCGGCAGCATCCGCTTCCGCGACCGGGAGATCGGCCGCTCACCCCGGCGCGACGTCCAACTCGTCTTCCAGGACCCGTACTCCTCGCTGAACCCCCGGATGACCGCCGGGCAGATCATCGCCGAACCGCTGATCGCCCACCGCCTCGGCGACCGGGAGCAGCGCGCCGCCCGGGTCGCCGAACTACTGGAACAGGTCGGCCTGGACCCGGCCACCGCCGACCGCCACCCGCGCGCCTTCTCCGGCGGACAGCGCCAACGCATCGGAATCGCCCGGGCGTTGGCACCCGAGCCGAGCGTGCTGATCTGCGACGAGCCGGTCTCCGCGCTGGACGTCTCGGTCCAGGCGCAGGTGATCGAACTGCTCGCCCGGCTCCAGCGCGAACTCGGCCTGGCCATCCTGTTCATCGCCCACGACCTGGCGGTGGTCCGCCGGGTCAGCCACCGGATCGCCGTGATGCACCGCGGCCGGATCGTCGAGACCGGGCCGGCCGACCGGGTGGTCACCGCGCCCGAACACCCCTACACCGCCGAGCTGCTGGCCGCCGTCCCGGTCCTGGAACCCGCCGCGGCCGCTCTCTGAACCCGCCCGCACCCTTCGGAGCCGCCCCATGAGCACCGCACCCGAGCCGAACCCGCAGTCGGCCCCACAGTCGGACCCGCAGCCGGACCCGCACCGCCGCGACCCGTACGCCGGGTTCCCCGGCACCGTCGGCCGCACCTTCGCCGAGTCCACCCCCGCCTGGCCGCGGCCCGTCCGCCCGCGCGAGGGCGCGCCCAACATCGTGGTCGTCCTGATCGACGACATGGGCTACAGCGACATCGGCCCGTTCGGCGCCGAGATCCCCACCCCGACCCTGGACCGCCTCGCCGCCACCGGCGTCCGGCTCGCCAACTACCACACCATGCCGCTCTGTTCACCCGCCAGGGCGGCCCTGCTCACCGGCCTCAACCCGCACCGGGTCGGCTACTCCTTCGTCGCCAACGCCGACCCCGGCTTCCCCGGCTACGGCATGGAGGTCGCCGGGGACATACCCACCCTGGCCGAGCTGCTGCACGACGCCGGGTACGCCACCTACGCGGTCGGCAAGTGGCACCTCACCCGGGACTCCGCCTCCAGCGCCGCCGACAACCGCTCCAACTGGCCGCTCCAGAAGGGCTTCGACCAGTACTACGGCGTCCTGGAGGGCCTCACCAGCCTCTTCCACCCGCACCAACTCGTCCGCGACAACAGCCCGCTGGACATCGACGAGTTCCCCGACGGCTACTACTACACGGACGACATCACCGACCAGGCCATCAAGATGGTCACGTCGCTGCGCGCCCACGACGACACCAAGCCGTTCTTCCTCTACCTCGCCCACAACGCCGTGCACGGCCCGCTCCAGGCCAAGCCCGAGGACCTCGCCCGCCACCGGGGCCGCTACGACGGCGGCTGGGACGAACTGCGCCGCACCCGCTTCGCCCGCCAGCTGGCCGCCGGCCACTTCCCGCCCGGCACCGAACTGCCCGAGCGCAACTCCGAGGCCGGGTACGAGGTCGGCCCCTGGGACGAACTCACCGACGTCCAGAAGAAGCTGTACGCCCGCTACATGGAGGTGTACGCGGCGATGGTCGACAAAGTCGACCGGAACCTCGGCCGGCTCACCGACACCCTGGCCGCCCTCGGCGAACTCGACAACACCGTCATCGCGTTCACCAGCGACAACGGCGGCACCGGCGAGGGCGGCGCCGAGGGCACCCGCAGCTACTTCAGCCGCTTCGTCCACCACCCCGGCCTCCCGGACGACTGGAACCCGGACGTCCAGCGCGAGATCGACCTGATCGGCGGCCCGCGGAGCCTGGTCCACTACCCCCGCGGCTGGGGCATGGCCTCCAACACCCCGTTCCGCCTCTACAAGGGCCAGACCTACGCGGGCGGCGTGCGCGTCCCCTTCGTGCTCTCCTGGCCGGCCGGCCTGCCCCGGGCCGAGGAGGACAGCGGCGTCCGCGCCCAGTACCAGTACGTCACCGACATCCTGCCCACCCTGCTCGAACTCGCGGGCCTGGAACGGCCGTCGGTACGCCGCGGCCAGCCGGTCCAGACGCTCGACGGCATCAGCTTCGCCTCCGTGCTGCGCGACGGCGCCGCGCCCAGCACCCACCCCGAGCAGTACTGCGAGATGACCGGCAACCGCAGCTACTACCGCGACGGCTGGAAGCTCGTCACCCTGCACCGCCCCGGCACGCCGTACGACGACGGCGAGTGGGCGCTGTACGACCTGCGCACCGACCCCACCGAGATCCACGACCTCGCCGCCGAACACCCCGACCTCGTCAAGGAGTTGTCCGCCGCCTGGGAGGCCGCGGCCTGGCGCGACGGGGTCTTCCCGCTCGCCGACGGCAGCGGCGCCCTCGCCCTGCGCGGTCCGGAGGCCGAGCGGCTGCGCCGCCCGGTCACCCTGCTCGCCGGCACCCCCGAGCTGGAGCGCTACCGCTCCTCCCGGCTGGTCTCCTTCCGCTCCTTCACGGTCGAGGTCACGCTCGACGGCTACCAGGACGGCGACCAGGGCGTCCTGGTCTCGCACGGCGACCAGGGCGGCGGCTACAGCCTCTACGTCGAGGACGGCCGGCTGCGCCTCGCCTACAACCAGTACGGCGACCTCCTGGAGGCCGACGGCGGCCCGCTGCCGGCCGGCACCCGGCTGATCACCCTGGAGGCCACCGCGGTCGCCGACCTCAAGTGGGAGTTCCGGCTGTTCGTCGACGGCCCGGCCGCGAGCGGCGCCGAGGGCCTGGCCGAGGGCGGCCCCGGGGACCACGCCACGGGCGGCACGGAGGGCCTGGCCGCCGGCGGCACCGGCCGCCCGCTGCTCGGCCCGGTCCACCAGCTGATCGGCATGGCGCCGTTCCAGGGCATCAGCGTCGGCATCGACCGCAAGTCCCCGGTCTCCTGGCCGGTGCACGAACGCCACCGCTCCTTCCGCTACACCGGCGCGCTGCGCTCCGTCCGCTACCTGCCCGGCGAACCGGCGCCGTACGACCCGGAGACGGTCGCCCGGGCCCTGCGCGAGGCGGCGGCGGCCTTCGAGTAGCCGACCGGTCGACGGCAGGTCCCCGATCCGCCCGCCAAGGGCCTGTCTCCTGGGCCCTCGGCGGGCGCGCGACGCTCCCCCGGCCCGGCGGCCAGGAGGTGCCCCCACCCCCGCCTCGCGGTGCACGCACCCCGACACCGCACCCCGACGCCGCGCCCTGATCCGGCAAAATCCAGGAGACCGGCCCGAGATCCGCCGCTCGGGTTACCCTCGTCCCGCGCGGGCGATCACTCGCGCGGACTTCCGAGGGGGATACGGATGATCGGGGACCTGCTGCCGGACGTCGTGGTGACCGAGGTGGCCTACGACGACCCACCGGAGGCCCGGCTGGAGCCCGAGGAGGAGCCGGCCGTCGCCCGGGCCGTCGACAAGCGGCGCCGTGAGTTCACCACCGTCCGGCACTGCGCCCGGGGCGCCCTGGCCCGGCTCGGCGTCCCGTACCGCCCGCTCGTCCCCGGCCTGCGCGGCGCGCCGAGCTGGCCGGACGGCGTGGTCGGCAGCCTCACCCACTGCGACGGTTTCCGCGCGGCCGCCGTGGCCCGGGCCGACGCCCTGCTCTCCCTCGGCATCGACGCCGAGCCGGCGCTGGCGCTGCCCGAGGGTGTCGAGGAGGCCGTCGCGCTGCCCGTCGAGCGGCAGCGGCTCGCCAAGCTGGCCGCCGAGTACCCGGGCGTGCCGTGGGACCGCGTCCTGTTCAGCGCCAAGGAGTCGGTGTACAAGGCCTGGTTCCCGCTGACCCGGCTCTTCCTCGACTTCAGCGAGGCCGAGCTGAACCTCTCCCCCGACGGCACCTTCACCGCCCGGCTGCTGGTCCCGGGCCCGGTGGTCGGCGGCCGGCGGATCGACGGTTTCGAGGGCCGCTGGGCGGTCCGGGACGGGCTGCTCGCCACCGCGATCGCCGTCACCCACTGAGGCGCCGACGCCCGGCATATCCTCGACCCCGTGACGGTGACCTATGTGATCGACGGCGATGAGATCAAGACCCTGGAGGACTTCTGGGACGTGGTCGGGCGGACCATCGGGGTCGACGGCTACTTCGGCCGCAACCTCGACGCCTTCGCCGACTGCCTGCGCGGCGGCTACGGCACGCCCGAGGACGGCGACTGGGCCGTCGAGTGGCGCCACCACCGGGTCTCCCGCCGCAACCTCGGCTACCCGGAGACGGTCCGGCAGCTGGAGCTGCGGCTGGCCCGCGCCCACCCCACCAACCGCGCGCACGTCACCGCCGAGCTGAACGCCGCCCGGGCGGGCAGGGGGCCGACGGTCTTCGACCGGCTGGTCCGGATCATCGAGGAGGAACACCCGGGCGGCCTGCGCCTGGCGTGAGCACCGGTTCCACGGCGGTCGGCGCACGACCGCTCACAGGCGCCCCTCAGTGACGCCTCCGTTCACAGCAGCTCCTCCCGGCGCGGCCGCTCACAGCACGTCCGAGAGCCGTACGAAGCGCCGCCCCGCCGCCAGCAGTCCCGGCACCGCCGCCGCGACCCCGGGGGCGGTGCCGCCGCCCGGGTGGTTCATGTGCCCGATCACGATCGCGCCCCGCGGCGCGGCGGCGACCTCCTGCCGCACCTCGCCGGCCGGCAGCGTCGCCCCGCCGTCCCCGTTCACGGTGAAGCCCGCCACCCGCTGGCCCAGGTCGGCGACCACCCGGGTGGCGACGTCGTCGTAGTGCGCGGTGCCGGAGCGGAAGAACCGGGGCGGGTGCCCGAGCAGCCCGGCGAGCTTCTCCGCGTTGCCCGCCACCTCGTCGTACACCTCACCGACGTCGCCGGTGCCGGCGATGCCGTAGGCGGATCGGCCGGTCACCGAGAGCGGGCGGTGCAGGGTGCCGTGGTTGCCGATCTCGAACAGCGGGTCGGCGGCGAGCTGTCCGAACTCCTCCGGGTTGGCGTCGATCCAGCGGGCGTTCAGGAAGAGCGTGGCCGGTACGTCGCGCTCCCGCAGGAAGTCGATCAGGTCGGCGTCGTAGCCGTTGCCGCCGCGCCCGCCGCAGGCGTCGAAGGTGAGCGCCATGGCGCTCTCGCCCTCCGGCAGCTCGGTGATCACACCGGAGACCTCCAGCCCCCACTCGCTCGGGGCCAGGCCGCCGTAGCGTTCCACCACCTCGTCCCGGGTCGGCTCGTGCGGCTGCTGCTGCGCGGGGTCGGACGCGGACGTGGACGTCGCCGGGCCCGACGGCGTCGCGGCGGCTTCGGCGGGCCCGTCGGACGGCGCCGTGGACGCCGCGGCGGACGGTATCGCCGAACCCGCCGGGGCGGAGACCGGGGGCGAGGACGAGTCGGAGCCGGGCGGCCCGGCCCGGCACCCCGTCAGCGCCCCTCCGGCCACCACCATGAGCAGCGTCCGCCGACTCACCGACACGGCCGCCTCCCGTCCGATCACTGTTCCGACCAGCGGTCATATAAACCGATGACATCACTATGAACGGGCCACTCGTCACTCCCCGCAACTCGCTGCCACCCGGGACCGGCCCCTCTTCACCGGTTCGCCCCGCCCCCGTGGGCCCCGAATCACCTCCGGTTCACTCACCCGGGTAAGCACGCGAGCGACCCGCGCCCGCTCGATCCGCCCGCCCCGACCCGGAGGCCCCGATGCCGCCCGAGCCCAGCAGCCCGCGCCCCGACCAGCCGTCCGCGAGCCCCGCCGCCCCACCGGCCACCGCCCAGTCCGACGAGCCCGGCCGGTCCCCTCGGCCGGCCCGTCGCGACCTGCTCCGCACCGGTCTCGCCACCGGCGCCGCCACCGCCCTCGGCCTCGCCGCGGCCACCGGCCCGGCCCACGCCGCACCCGCCGACGCCGCCCCCGCCCCGGGCACCACCGCCGCCGACCGCGTCCTCACCCTCACCGGCCACCTCCCCACCGGCGCCCCCGACTTCGTCCACCTCCCGGTCGAAGTCCCCGCCGGCGTCCGGGAGATCGCCGTCTCCTACGGCTACGACAAGCCGCAGGTCCCGCCCGGCACCCCCGGCAACTCCTGCGACATCGGCATCTTCGACGAGCGCGGCACCGACCTCGGCGGCCCCGGCTTCCGCGGCTGGTCCGGCGGCTTCCGCACCGAGTTCGCCCTCGCCCGCGACGCCGCGACCCCCGGCTACCTCCCCGGCCCGATCAACCCGGGCACCTGGCACGTGGTCCTCGGCCCCTACCAGGTCGCCCCGCAGGGCCTGGACTACCACGTCCAGGTCACCCTCCGGTTCGGTGCGCCCGGGCCCCGGTTCACCCCGCGGTACCCGGCGGAGCGGGCCCGCGGCCGCGGGCGGGCCTGGTACCGGGGCGACTGCCACCTGCACACCGTCCACTCCGACGGGCGGCGCACGCCCGAACAGGTCGCGGCCGGAGCCCGCGCCGCCGGCCTGGACTTCATCGTCTCGACCGACCACAACACCAGTTCCTCGCACGCCGTCTGGGGCCCGCTGGCCGGCCCCGACCTGCTGATCCTCCCGGGCGAGGAGATCACCACCCGCAACGGCCACTGGCTGGCCCTCGGCCTGGAGCCCGGCCAGTTCGTCGACTGGCGCTACCGCTCGCGCGACGAGGAGTACCCACGCTTCGTCCGTCAGGTCCACCGCGCCGGCGGCCTGGTGGTGCCCGCGCACCCGTACTGCCCGTACGTCGCCTGCCAGTGGAAGTTCGGCTACGAGCAGGCGGACGCCGTCGAGGTGTGGAACGGCCCCTGGACGTACGACGACGAGTCGGCGGTGGACACCTGGGACGGCCGGCTCGCCGTCGCCCTGCGCGAGGGCCGCCCCTGGCTGCCCGCCATGGGCAACAGCGACGCCCACAGCGAGCCGCAGCCGATCGGATCCCCGCACACCGTGGTGCTGGCCGAGGACCTCACCCGGGACGCGGTCCTCGACGGACTGCGCGCCGGGCGCAGCTGGCTCGCCGAATCCTCGGCGGTCACGCTGGAGTTCACCGTCACCGGGAACGGCCGGCGGGCGGGCATCGGCGAGGAGCTGACCGTTCCGGCCGACGCCCCGCTGGACGTCCGGCTCACCGTGTCCGGGGTGCCCGGCGGGACGGTCCGCTTCCTCACCGACGAGGGGCAGCTGCACCAGGAGTCGCTGCCGGCCGGCGGCTCCGGCACCGTGATCTGGCGCACCACCGCCTCGCTCGCGGCCTACGTCCGGGCCGAGGTGCGGCACCCGAAGGCGGACGGCACGCCGGGCAGGGGCAACTCGATGGGCCCGGACCTGCCCTGGGGCCCGATGGCCGCGCTCACCAACCCGATCGTGCTGCGCGTCGGCGACCGTTGACGGTCCTCCGGAGCCCCGCTCCACGACCCCGACTCCCCGCCGACCCGCCCAGGAAGCGGGTGGGGGACGACTCGGACCACCCGTTTGGACTAGGTTGATCCCCGAAACGCATCAGTCGTAGGGACGAGGCGGTCGGTTGTCCGATGCGGGCCGACCAGCCCCTTCGCACGCCGACCGCCCGCCCCGGCTACCCGCCCGTCCCCGGCCCGCGAAGGGATCAGCAGCTGTGAACCGTACGACCGAAGGTGGGCCGGAGCTCGGGGGCGGCCGGGGCGCCGGGGGCGTCCTCGTCCTCGTCGACCCGGCCGGGGCCGGGAACAGCCCGGTCGCGGAGCTGCTCGCCCGGGAACTGACCCCGAGCGTCCACCTGCGGACGGACGACTTCCTGCGGGTCATCCACAACGGCCCGCTCCCGCCCGACCTGCCCGAGGCCGTGCGCCAGAGCGCCACCGCCCTGGCCGCCGCCGCCCAGGCCGCCTTCGCCTACGCCACCCGCGGCTACCGGGTCGTGGTGGAGGCCGCCGCCGCGCCGGCCGCCCTCGACACCTTCCGCCGCGAGAGCCGCACCACCGGCTCCGCCCTCCACTACGTCGTGCTCCACCCCGGCCCGGCCCCCGAGGACGCCCCCCACGCCCTCGACACCACCGCCCTCACCCCCGAGACCACCACCGCCGCCGTCCTCCAGGCCCTCACCGACCGCACCCACCTCCTGGGCTGGTAGGGCCGCCCGCGCTCCGGTCGCTCGCCGGGCAACCGAAGGGGGCGTGCGGCGTCGCTTCGACCTCCCCCGACATCACCGCACGCCCCCTCTGTCACCTGGACACCGGGCGATCACGTACCGTGTTCAGGCCACCACAGGTTTGGGTACGTACCTCGGCGCACCCGACGGCCGGGCGCCCACCGAGCAGGAGACCCAGCGGCCCATGGACCACAACCGCATCCCCAAGACCGTGCGCCAGACCTATGGCGTCGACGACCTCAGCACCGCCCCGTCGTTCGCCGGAGGTTTCATCAACTTCGGTCACTGGCAGGGGATCGACCTGGCCGATCCGACCCCCGAGGACCGGGTGCACAGCCAGGAGCAGCTCTACCGGCGGGTGTTGCGGGAGTTCCCCGAACCGCGGGAACACCTGCGGCTGGCGGAGGTCGGCTGCGGCCGCGGCCTCGGGGCCGCCCTGGCCCTGCGGGAGTTCCGCTTCGCGGCGGTCACCGGAGTGGACATCCACCCCGACCAGATCGAGCGGGCCCGCGCCGTCAACGCGAGAGCACTCGCGACGTACCCCGATCGGCTGGCGTACACCCTCGGCGCGGCCGACGAACTCCCCTTCTCCGACGGCTACCTGGACGGCGTCTTCTCCGTCGAGGCCGCCCAGCACTTCCGCGAACTCACCGGCTTCGCCCACGAGTCCGCCCGCGTCCTGCGCCCCGGCGGCCGGCTGGTGGTGACGACGTTCTTCACCGCCCCCGGCGACGACGCCGTCGAACGCCTCAAGATCATGCTCGCCAGCTTCGCCGACGGCCTCGACATCGCCCACCCCCTCGACGACTTCGCGCTCGACCTCGTCCGAGCCGGCTTCACGGACGTCGCCACCACCTCCATCGGCGCCGACGTCTGGCCCGGCCTCGACCGCTACCTCGCCGACACCGTCCCACCCGCCCACTGGACCCGCCACTTCATCACCGCCTGGCGCGACGGCCTGATCGACTACCACATCGTCACCACCACCCGCGCCTGACCGCGGCAAGCACCACGGAGGCCC
>NZ_JBHUAF010000101.1:0-24206 GCF_042789895.1 Kitasatospora sp. NPDC056783 | reverse complement strand
CCTCCGGGCCGGGCCCGCCGCCGGCAGCGCGCTGCGGGCCACGCACCCAGCCGCCGGCGCCGCCGCGCGCGGTGGGGTCCCAGACCGCCGGAGCGCTGTTCTGCTGGTCCGTCATGTCGCTGCTGGCCCCCACCGTCCGCCGATGCTCTGCCTGGTGCTGCGCGCCACCGTACCGTTCGAATCCACGCCCGACAGCCCCGGCACGACGTTAGAGCATCGGGGCGGGGCGGCGGGGACGGCGGTTCCTACCGGGCGGCGCGGCGCAGGACGCGCAGGGAGCCGGTCACCGAGACCTCCTCGAAGCCCTCGTCGAGCGCCCGCAGGTACACCCGGTACGGAGCCTGGCCGCCGTCCGCAGGGTCCGGGAAGACGTCGTGCACCACCAGCAGGCCCTCCGGCGCCAGGTGCGGCACCCAGCCCTCGTAGTCACCGCTCGCGTGCTCGTCGGTGTGGCCGCCGTCGATGAACACCAGGCCCAGCGGGCGCCCCCAGAGCGCGGCGATCCGCGGCGAGCGGCCGACCAGGGCCACCACGTACTCCTCCAGCCCGGCGGCGTGCAGGGTGCGGCGGAAGCGCGGCAAGGTGTCCATCAGCCCGACCTCGGGGTCGACCAGGCTCGGGTCGTGGTACTCCCAGCCGGGCTGCTGCTCCTCCGAGCCGCGGTGGTGGTCGACGGTCAGCGCGACCGTCCCGGCCTCCCGGGCCGCCGCCGCGAGCAGGATCGCCGAGCGGCCGCAGTAGGTGCCGATCTCCAGCACCGGCAGCCCGGTGGTGCCGGCCGCCGTCAGCGCCGCCGCGTACAGCGCGAGCCCCTCGTCCGACGGCATGAAACCGGTGGCCGACTCGAACGCCGCCAGCACCTCGGGCGCCGGGGCCGCGGCCCTCTCCAGCAGGTCGGACATGCGGTGCTCCTCGGGGCAGGGTGTGGGCGGACGTGCACGGACCCTACTCGACGGTAGTGGGTGCCGCCGCGCCGGGGAGCGGGGGCGGCCCCCGGGGGTGGAACGCGTTCTCGTCGCGAGCCGCCGCCCGTGCCAGAATCGGCGCGACCGCCGATCCGAGGCAGACACCAGGAACCCCGGGAGCAGCACCATGCGCGCAGCCGTCCTGCACAAGACCGGCCAGGAGACCCTCGACGTCCGCGAGGACGTGACGGCGATCGGCTTCGGACCGGGCACCGTGCGGGTCCGGATGCGCGCCGCGAGCCTCTGCCACTCGGACCTCTCCGCGATGAGCGGCGTGCTGCCCCAGCCCGCTCCGTTCGTCCCCGGGCACGAGGGCGCCGGCGACGTGGTGGAGGTCGGCGAGGGCGTCACCGGCCTCGCCGTCGGAGACCGGGTGGCACTCTGCTGGATGGCCCCGTGCGGCCGCTGCGACCACTGCCTGCGCGACCGGGGCCACCTGTGCGTCGCCAGCCTGCGCGGTCTCGGCGCCCCGGGTTTCCTGATCGCCGAGGGAGGGCTGAGCGCCTCCGGCTTCTACGGCACCGGGGCCTTCGCCGAGGAGGTCGTGGTCGCGGCGAACGCCGTCATCAAGGTGCCCGCCGACCTCCCCTACGAGGCCGCCGCGCTGATCGGCTGCGGGGTGACCACGGGCATCGGCGCCGCCGTCAACACCGCCCGGGTCGAGCCCGGCGCCTCCGTCGCGGTGATCGGGGCGGGCGGGGTCGGGGTGGCCACCGTGCAGGGCGCCCGGGTCTGCGGCGCCGGACGGATCACCGTGGTCGACCCGGTGGCCTCGCGCCGCGAACGCGCCCTGGCCTTCGGTGCCACCGAGGCGATAGCGCCCGAGGAGCTGAAGGCGGCGGCCAAGCGGCTGCCCGGCGGCGGCTTCGACTACGTCTTCGAGGCGGTCGGCCGCGCGGCCACCGTCCGGGCCGGCTACGAGGCCGCCCGGCGCGGCGGCGCGGTGGTGGTGATCGGCGCGGGCGCGCAGGACGACCTCGCGCGGTTCACCATGGGCGAGCTGTTCTTCAACGAGAAGCGCCTGCTGCCCTCGCTCTACGGCGGGGCGACGGTGGCGCGCACCGTCGGACTGGTCGTGGACCTCTGGCGGGCCGGACGGATCGACCTCGACGGCATGGTCACCCACCGGGTGGGGCTCGCGCAGGTCAACGAGGCGCTCGCGCAGATGCGCGGCGGGGAGGCGCTGCGCACGGTCGTGACGATGGGCTGAGGCGGCTCGACGGGGCGTACGGACACGCGGCGAGGGCCCGCGGGATGAGCGGCTGCTCTCCACCACGGGCCCTCGGAGGTCGTGCGGGTGCGGTCAGCCCCGCGCCCCGGCCGCGCGGTGGCGGCCGTGCGGGTCGGTCTCCGGGCTGTCGTCGGCGGCGGAGCCACCGCGGTGGCGGCCGTACGCGGCGGCGTCCTTGGCCGTCTTCTCGTCGGCGTCGGTCCCGGTAACCGCGGGTCCGGTGGTGTCGGTGAGGGTGTCGGACATGAGATTCGTCTTTTCCGTGCGGAGGGTGCAGGTCATCGGCGCCCGGCCGGCGCGGGTGGCGCACGGCCCGGTCCCCGATCGGGCGCTCGGTACGCGCCCGTAGCCGGTGATCGCGGCCCGCCCCGGCCACCGAAACGGCCGGGACGGACGAGATCCTATGCGAGATCCTGACGCGCGTCCTGTGCTGGTCCGGGGCGTCGGAACGGGCGGGTGGCCGACCGGCTCGCGGCGCGCCGGGGGCGGCACTTGGCGATCGCCGGACCGGTCCGCCGGGCGCCTGCGGGCCGTCCGGCGGCGGCGCGCCGGCCGCGCCCGGGCCGCGGCGAGTTCACCCGGATCGCCCAGCGTGCCGTGGGTCGAACGCACCTGTCGTCCCCGGGCAGGTTCGGGCGGCTCGGCCCGGACGGCCCGGCGAGGTCGGCTCAGCCCGGACGGCCGGTCCGCAGGAACGCGGCCAGCAGTTCGTGCAGCACGGCGGCGCCCTCGTCCGCGAGCACCTCGTGTCCGGAGCCGGCCGCCTCGACGTACCGGAAGTCCTCGCCCTCGACCCGGCCGATCCGCAGCAACTCGTGCCGCAGCGCGCGGGACTGGCTCACCGGCACCACCTCGTCCCGGCTGCCGTGCACCATCAGCAGCGGCGCGTTCAGCCGGTGCGCCAGCTGCATGAGGTCGCGCGGTCCCCGGGCGTCGGCGATCGGTTCGCCGCCGCCCAGCCGGGTGGTCAACGCCCGGACCGGCGGCGCCGCTTCGGCCAGCAGCCGGGCACCGGACAGGAACGGCGCGACCACCGCGCAGCGGGAGACCTGCTCGGCCGGCGCGTGCGCGGCCGCCAGCAGCGCCAGGAAGGCGCCGTAGCTGACCCCGAAGAGGGCCGGCGGTTCCAGGCCGAGCGCGGCGCGCTGGCCGGCGATGCCGTCCAGCAGGTGCAGCACGTCGTCCAGGTCGGGCCCGCCCCAGGCGCCCCGGATGGCCAGCGCGTGCGCCACGCCGTAGCCGGTGGAGCCGCGCTGGTTCGGCGCGACCACCGCCAGGCCCTCGGCGGCCATCCGCTGGAGCGCCGGGTCGAACTCCAGCCGCCAGGCGTCCGCCGGGCCGCCGTGCAGCGCCAGTACCAGGTGCGGGCTGCTCAGCCAGGCGTCCCCGCCGTACACCACGGCCTCCAACGGCCCCGCCGGGCCGGCCAGTTCGAGGCTCTGCGCGGGCTGCCAGCGGCCGCCTTCACCGGGCGGGGGGCTGCCGTCGAGCCGCCAGCCGGCCGGCTCGGTGCTGACCGGGCGCACCCCGCCGGGCTGCCAGGGCGGCCCGGCGTTCTGCCACGGTCCGGGCAACCCCGAGGCCAGCGGGGCGAGTTGGAGCGGGAGCGGCGCCGGGCCGGAGACGGGCGGGAGCGGGCCGTGCGCCAGCAGCGCGTCCACGTCCAGGGTGGCCAGCGCCGCCGGGTGGTCGGGCGAGGAGTACGGCAGCCGCAGCCCCGCCCCGCCCCAGTGCCCGACCGTGCCGAGCCGTCCGGGCGGCACCGGCAGCGGGTCCAGCCGCCCGGCCGACGGCCGCCACAGCGCGAGCGCGGAGCCCGCGCCGTGGTCGATCTGCACCGCGACCCGGGGGCCGTCCGCTCCGGTGCGCAGCGCGACCGGCCGCAGTGGCAGGCCTGCGACGTGCAGGCATTCCGGGAACCGCAGTGGTTCCCCGGTGCCGAGGACGCCCCAGCCGAGCCGGTCGGAGCCGGGCGCGTCGCTGCGCACCATGGCGAACCGGCTGTCCGGGTCGAACAGCACCAGCCGGTCGTTGCTCCGCGGGCCGATCTCCAGCAGCGGGGTGGTGCGGTCGCCGCCGCGCAGGTCGAGCACCACGCTGCGGATCAGGCCCGCGTTCACCCGGTCCAGCGCGAGCAGCGTGCCGGTGCGGTCCAGCCAGGTGCCGCCGCCGTGCAGGCCCGGGATCTCGGCGACCCGCTCGGGCTCGCTGCCGTCCGTCCGCACCAGCCAGGCGGTGGTCGCCGGGCGGGTGTCGCTGCCGAGCGCGACCGCCACCGGCGTCCGGGGGCCGGACCCGGGTGCCGCCGGGAGCGGCAGCAGGCGCAGTCCGGTCATCCGCACCGACCCCAACCGCTCCTCCACGGTGGCGTTCCCGCCGGCGGAGAGGCGGATCAGGTCGTGTCGTTCGCCGTCGTGCCGGCAGATCAGCACCGAGCCGTCCGGCAGGGCGAGCAGTTGGGAGCGAGGGCTCTCCGAGCGGTTGCCGGGCAGTGGCAGCGCGGTCGGCACGGCCGGTCCGCCGTCCTGCGGCAGCCGCCAGCTCTCCGCGTACCAGCCGCTGTCGGCGAAGGAGGCCAGGCAGGCGGCGTGGCCGCCGTCGGCGGCGAAGGTGAAGCCGGCCCGGCGCAGGGCCCGGGTCGCGGTCCGGGTGGCCACGTTCACGCTCCGCTCACCCCGCCCGCATCATGGGGGAACCGGTGCCCGGCCAGTGGTGCCGGGGCCGGTCGCACGGCCGTCCCATCGTCCGACGGCTGTCCGGTGATTCGTTCCTGCACCAGGGGGGCGGGTTCGTCCCGCCCGACCGGCGGGAGGGGGAGGGGCGCCGGCCCCCGGCCCGGCGGTGAGGGTGACGCGGACGGCCCGACCGGACGCCGGAAGCCACCGACGGTGACCTCCCCGTCACCGCGGCCTCCCGGGCCTCCGGCGCCGGCCGGTGCCGCCCGCGTCACCCCGGGCCACGAACCGGCCGCATCCGGTCCGCGCCCCGTCGATGCCCCGCCCGCAGCAGCGCGCAGCGATGTGTCCGACCCCATGCGCCTTCACATCCCTTCGTCTGTTGCCGCCTCGGTGGTTGCTCCGTCCGGGGCGATGAGGACGAGGCCTCTCGACCGGCGGAGCCCGGGGCACCCTCGGCCGGCGTCCTCGACCGACGCCTGCTGACCGACGGAGCCGGGCCCGCGCCGCGGGGGGTGCCCGTCCGGCCCTCCTCTCGGGGCCTCGGGGCAACTCCCCTTCGCAGGAGTGAAGTTAGTTTCGGGAAAACCGGCGGCTCAACAGGGATTCGGTCACTTCACTCGTAAGGGTGCAAAGGTGTGGTTCCGCATGCGTGCGAGAACCCTGCTGTGAGTAACGGGCGCCCGGCGCGCGAGCACACGCGGAGCGCGCGGAGCCGGCCGAGCGCCTCCTGTCGCGGATTGACGCGCACCCGTACGCCCGTGACACCCGCGTCCGGGCACCCGCGACCGTGGTCCCCCGCCCACCCCCGAACCGGCCGGGGCCCGGACGCCCCCGTGCGCACGGTAGTCTCGACAGGTGCCGAAACTGTCCGACGTCATCACCGCGCTCGAAGAGGTCTACCCGCCGCAGTGGGCGGAGTCCTGGGACGCCGTCGGCCTGGTCTGCGGAGACCCTCAGGCCGAGGTCAGCCGCGTGCTGTTCGCCGTCGACCCCGTCCAGGCGGTCGTCGACGAGGCCGTGGAGTGGGGCGCCGACCTCGTGGTCACCCACCACCCCCTCTACCTGCGCGGCACCACCAGCGTCGCCGCCACCGGCTTCAAGGGCCGGGTGGTGCACACGCTGATCACCAACGGCATCGCCCTGCACGTCGCCCACACCAACGCCGACCACGCCGACCCGGGCGTCTCGGACGCGCTCGCCGAGGCGGTCGGCCTTCGGGTCACCGGCCCGCTGGTGGCGGACCCGAGCGACCCGCTGGGCCGCCGCGGCAGCGGCCGGATCGGCCTGCTGGAGCCCCCGCTGACCCTGGCCGCCTTCGCCGCCCAGGTCGCGAAGGGCCTGCCCGCCACCGCCGCCGGCGTCCGCGTCTCCGGCGCCCCGGACCGGCTGGTCAGCCTGGTCGCGGTGTGCGGCGGCTCGGGCGACGGCTTCCTCGCGGACGTCCGGGCGGCCGGCGTGGACGCCTACCTGACGGCCGACCTGCGCCACCACCCGGCCTCCGAGGCCACCGAGGCGGCGCCCGTCGCGCTGCTCGACGCCGCCCACTGGGCCACCGAGTGGCCCTGGCTCGCCCTGGCCGAGCGGGCCCTGCTGGCCGCCGCCGACGGGCGCGGCTGGGCCGTGGAGACCAAGGTCTCCCACCGGGTCACCGACCCGTGGACCGCGCACGCCCCCATGTCCTTCACCGCCTGACCCGATTCACAGGAGCTCTCCGCTTGAACGCCGCGCCCGCCGACCAGATCCGCCTGCTCGACCTCCAGGCCATCGACTCGAAGCTCGACCAGCTGGCCCACCGGCGCCGGAGCCTGCCCGAGCACGCCGAGATCGACAAGGCCACCGCCGACCACACCGCGCTCAAGGACCTCGTCGTCGCCGCCGAGGCCCAGAAGGGCGACACCGCCCGCGAGCTGACCAAGGCCGAGCAGGACGTCGAGCAGGTCCGCACCCGTGCCGACCGCAACCAGCAGCGCCTGGACTCCGGCGCGATCACCTCGCCGAAGGACCTGGAGAACCTCCAGCACGAGATCGGCTCGCTCGCCAAGCGCCAGGCCGACCTGGAGGAGGTCGTGCTGGAGGTCATGGAGCGCCAGGAGAGCGCCGTCACCCGGGTCGAGGAGCTGTCCGCCCGCCTGGAGCACTCCACCGTCGTGCTCAAGGAGGCCGAGGGCCGCCGCGACGCCTCCTTCGCCGAGATCGACACCGAGGCCGACAAGGTCAAGCGCGACCGCGAGACCGTCGCCACCGTCATCCCGGCCGACCTGCTGAAGGTCTACACCAAGCTGCGCGAGACCCAGGGCGGCGTCGGCGCGGCCCGTCTCTACCAGCGCCGCTGCGAGGGCTGCCGCACCGAGTTCTCGATCACCGAGCTGAACGCCATCAAGGCCGAGCCGGCCGACAAGGTGGTCCGCTGCGAGAACTGCTCGCGGATCCTGGTCCGCACCGCCGACTCGGGCGCCTGAGCCGGTGGCGGCGCGCTTCATCGTCGAAGCCGACGGCGGGTCCCGGGGCAACCCGGGGCCGGCCGGCTACGGCGCGGTGGTCCGCGACGGGGACACCGGGCAGATCATCGCCGAGGCCGCCGAGTTCATCGGCCACGCCACCAACAACGTGGCCGAGTACAAGGGTCTGATCGCCGGGCTGAGGGCCGCCCGCGAGCTGGACCCGGACGCCTCGGTGGACGTCCGGATGGACTCCAAGCTGGTCGTCGAGCAGATGTCCGGGCGCTGGAAGATCAAGCACCCCGACATGCAGCCGCTCGCCGCCGAGGCGCGCACCGTCTTCCCGCGCGGCCGGGTCGCGTACACCTGGATCCCGCGCGAGCGGAACAAGGACGCCGACCGGCTGGCCAACGAGGCGATGGACGCGGGCAAGGCCGGGCGCCAGTGGGAACCCCGCAAGGCCGTCGCCGCCGCCACCACCGAAGAGCCGCCGCCGGAGACCGCCGCCCCCAAGGCCGGCTGGGCCGCGCCCGCCGACCTGGGCACCCCCACCACCTTCGTCCTGCTGCGCCACGGCGAGACCCCGCTCACCCCGGAGAAGCGTTTCTCCGGCAGCGGCGGCAGCGACCCGGAGCTCTCCGACAAGGGCCGCTGGCAGGCCGAGCGGGCCGCCGAGGCCTTCGCCGCGCGCGGCAGCGTCCAGGCGGTCGTCGCCTCCCCGATGCGCCGCACCCGGCAGACCGCCGAGACCGTCGCCGCCCGGCTCGGCCTGGAGGTCCGGTACGAGGACGGGCTGCGCGAGGTCGACTTCGGCGACTGGGAGGGCCTGACCTTCGCCGAGGTGCGGGAGCGTTACCCGGACGACCTGACCGCCTGGCTCGGCTCCGCCAAGGCCAAGCCGACCGGCGGCGGCGAGAGCTTCACCACGCTGACCCACCGGGCCGGCGTCGCCCGGGACAAGATCCTCGCCCGGTACGCGGGGAAGACCGTGCTGGTGGTCTCGCACGTCAGCCCGATCAAGACCCTGGTCCGGCTGGCGCTCGGCGCCCCGCCGGACTCGATGTACCGGATGGAGCTGTCCGCCGCCTCGATCTGCGCCGTCCAGTACTACGCGGACGGCAACGCCTCGGTGCGGCTGCTCAACGACACCTCGCACCTGCGCTGACCCCACCGGGGTGCACCGGCCTCATCGGTGCGCCCCGGTCCCGGCACGTCCCGGTCCCGGCACGTCCCGGCCTCAGTGCACCTCGGTGACCACCACGTCCAGCTGCCACGGCTTGCGGGCGGTGCCCTCCGCCGCGAGTTCGACGCGGTGGCCCAGCTCCAGCAGCGCGTCCATCAGCTCGCCGGGGGTCTTCGGCTCGGCCCCGGCCGTCAGCAGGTCCCGGACGATCCGCCCCTTGGTCGCCTTGTTGAAGTGGCTGACCACGCCGCGCTTGCCGTTCCGTTCCTGGAGCACCCGGACGGTCGCGGTCCGCGAGGCCACCTCGCCGGACGGCTTCCAGGCCGCCGCGTAGGCGGAGCTGCGCAGGTCCAGCACCAGCCCGTCCGCGACCTCCGGAAGCACGGAGGTCATCGCGCTCCGCCAGTACGCCCCGAGCGCCCCCAGCTCGGGGAGCTTCACGCCCATCGAGCAGCGGTAGGACGGAATCCGGTCGGAGATCCGCACGGCGCCCCAGAGGCCGGAGAAGACCAGCAGCGAGCGCCCGGCCCGGTCGTACGCGGCGGCGTCCAGGGTGGCCAGACCGAGGTTGTCGAACAGCACCCCGGTGTACACCTCGCCCGCCGGACGGGCACCGGCCGTCGGCAGCCCGGCGTTCTTGGCGATCTCGCCGCGCAGGCCGGGGGAGAGGCCGAGCACCTCGGCGGCGGTGTCCTCGTCGCCCCGGCACAGGCCCACCAGCGCGTCCAGCACCGCACCGCGCGCCGCCGTCAGCCCGGGCAGCGACAGCCCGTCCAGCGCCACCGGCGCGCCGTCCCCGGACCCGGCCTTGCCCTCGGACGGCGGCAACAGCACCAGCACAGCGGACTCCCTCGACGATTGGCGGCGAACCCCGCCACCCTACTGCGGCCGCCGTCCCGCCCCCGCCCCCGCGACCACCGCGGCCCCGGCCCCCAGCGCCACGCACAGCGGCGAGTAGTACCGGACGTTCAGCCGCCGGAAACGCGCCGAACGCTCGCTCACCCGCCCGAACACCACCGGCCCGGCCACCCCGCGCGCCAGCATCACCCCCGCCACCGCCCGTACCCCGGCCCGTCGCAGGCACGCCGGCCCCACCGCCGGCAGCACCCCGGCCTCCGCCGCCACCAGGTACGCCCCGGCTCCCAGTGCCCCGGCCACCGCGAGGCAGGCCGCTGCCGGAGGCACTCCCCCGCCCGCCCCCACCACGGTGTCCGCGAACTCCTCCGGCGTCCGCAGCGGCCAGGGCGTCACCGCCCACACCGCGTGCAGCACCCCGGTCGCCCCCAGCACTCCCGCCACCACGCCCCCGGCCACCCGCACGGCACCGCTCATCGCCCGAACCCCCTTCGTACACGGCCACGTCCCCCCACCGTACGAGCCCTTACGCCGGCCCCGTCCGCGCCCCGTCCGCCCCCGTCCGGTCCGGTCCGCCCCGGCGCCGCCACCCGGACGGGCCGTCCGTCCGCCCCGGTCCGGCCCGCGGTGGGAGGATCGGTCCGTGCCCGATCCCCAGTCGCCCGTCCCCGGACCGCGCCGCCGGCTGCTCGTCCTCGCGATCTGCTGCCTGAGCCTGTTCATCGTCGGCCTCGACAACACCGTGGTGAACATCGCCCTGCCGGTGATCCAGCGGGACCTGGACGCCCCGGCGTCCGGACTCCAGTGGATCATCGACGCCTACACCCTGGTGCTGGCCTCGCTGCTGATGCTGTTCGGCTCGGTGGCCGACCGCTTCGGCCGCCGCCGGGTGTTCCAGACCGGCCTGGTCTGCTTCGCGCTCGGCTCGCTGCTGTGCAGCCTGGCGCCCAGCCTGGGGTGGCTGGTGGCGTTCCGGGCGCTCCAGGCGGTGGGCGGCTCGATGCTCAACCCGGTGGCGATGTCGATCATCACCAACACCTTCACCGACCCGAAGGAGCGGGCCCGGGCGATCGGCGTCTGGGGCGGCGTGGTCGGCATCTCGATGGCGCTCGGCCCGCTGCTCGGCGGCTTCCTGGTGGACGGCGCGGGCTGGCCGTCGATCTTCCTGATCAACGTCCCGGTGGCGCTCGCCGCCATCGCGCTGACCGCCCGCTACGTCCCGGAGTCCCGCGCGCCCCGCGCGCGCCGGCTGGACCCGGTGGGGCAGCTGCTGATGATCGTGCTGCTCGGCTGCGGCACCGCCGCGATCATCGAGGGCCCGGGCAACGGCTGGACCTCCCCGCTGATCCTCGCCCTGACCGCGACCGCGGTGGCCGCGCTGATCGTCTTCCCGCTCTGGGAACGGCGGGTGGCCGAACCGCTGGTGGACCCGCGGTTCTTCGCCAGCGCGCCGTTCACCGGCGCCGCCGTCACCGCGGTCTGCGCCTTCGCCTCGCTCGGCGGCTTCCTCTTCCTCAGCACCCTCTACCTCCAGGACGTCCGGCACTACAGCCCGGTCGAGGCCGGCCTGTGGACGCTGCCGATGGCCGGGATGATGCTGGTCTGCGCGCCGCTGTCCGGGCGGATCGTCGGCAGCCGCGGCCCGCGGGTGCCGCTGGTGGCGGCCGGGCTCGGCATCGCCGCCAGCGGGCTGCTGCTCACCCGGCTCGCCGCCGACTCCCCGGCGGCGCTGCTGCTGGTCGCGTACGCGCTGTTCGGCTTCGGCTTCGGCATGGTGAACGCGCCGATCACCAACGCCGCGGTGTCCGGCATGCCGCGCGCCCAGGCGGGTGTGGCGGCCGCGGTGGCCTCGACCAGCCGTCAGATCGGCCAGTCGCTGGGCGTGGCGGTGATCGGTACGGTCGTCACCTCGGCCGTGGCCGGTTCGGTCGCGACCGGGTTCGCCCCGGCCAGCCACGTGGGCTGGTGGATCCTGGCCGGCCTCGGCGGCGCCGTCCTGGTCCTGGGTCTGGCCACCACCACCGCCCGGGCGAGCGCGTCGGCGGCCCGGGTGGCCGCCCGCCTCGGCTCCGAGGTGCCGGCCGCCCGGTCCGGTGTACGGGAGGCGCCGCCCGAGCGGCTACGATGACCACTACGGCGGAAGAGCCGGCCGGGCGGTCGCGACGGGTCCCAGACCCGCCGAGGAACGTCCGGGCTCCACAGAGCAGGGTGGTGGGTAACGCCCACCCGGGGTGACCCGCGGGACAGTGCCACAGAAAACAGACCGCCCACCGCTTCACGTGGTGGGTAAGGGTGAAACGGTGGTGTAAGAGACCACCAGCGACCGGGGTGACCCGGCCGGCTAGGTAAACCCCACCTGGAGCAAGGTCAAGATCGGTGCCCTCGGGTGCCGTGCGCGAGTGTTCGAGGGCTGCTCGCCCGAACTCGCGGGTAGACCGCACGAGGCTGTCGGCAACGGCAGTCCTAGATGGATGGCCGCCTCCCCGGGCCGCGCGAGCGGCCCAGGAGACAGAACCCGGCGTACAGGCCGACTCTTCCGTCGCCCGAACCTTCGAAGGCCCTCCGGTCCGCGCCAGTCGCGCGGACCGGAGGGCCCTCGTGCGTCGGCCGGCGTCACGGTGGGGGCGGCCGGCGCCGGAGGGCTCGGGTGGCGACGTGGCCCGGCGGGTCGAGGAGGCGGCCGGGCTTCCCTCCTACGCGGGGTGGGCGCCGACGGCGTCGCGGATCTGGTCGCCGAGGCCGCCGTTGACGCGGGCGCAGTGGGCGCAGCAGAAGAACATGCCGGCGACTTCGACGCCGTGGCCGACGATCCGGACGTCGCACTGCTCGCAGCGCGGGGCGAGCTTCTCCATCGCGCACTCGAAGCTGTCGAAGGTGTAGGTGTCGCCGGTGACCGTCCTGATCTCGAAGGCCAGCCAGTAGTCGTTGCCGCAGGTGACGCAGATGGCCATGGCGGCCGTCTCCTTCCGGTGGGGCCGGCGGCTCTGGGTCGCCGCGCGGTCACCTCCAGTCTTGGAGGCTTCCGGGGAGACGGCCACTCGGCGTCGTCAGGCGGAGCGGGCGGCGAGTTCCTCCAGGGCCCGGACGGCGCGGTCGGCGTCGTCGGCGGCGACGAACAGGTGGTCGTGGTGGAAGCCGGCCACCACGTTGCAGCTGATGCCGTCCTCGGCGAGGCGGCCGGAGACGGCGGCGGTGAGGCCGACGGCCTCCAGGGCGGAGTGGATCCGCAGGGTGATCCAGGCCGCGACGTACTCGTAGCGCAGCCCGAGCGCGTCCGCCTCCTCCTGGGTGACCACCACCGTCACCCCTTCGGGTTCGGCGACGGTCACCACCGGCCGCATGCCGGCGGGCACCCGTGCGGGGAGCGTGCAGTAGACGTACCGCCCCGGGTTGAGCTGCGGGCTCATCCCGCGTAGCAGCGTCGCAAGGTCTCGTTCTGCGGCCATGCCCGCCACCGTAGCGGCTGCTCGGGGAGTTCGCGCCGGTTCGCGGGCGTGTCGGATCGTTGACGAGCGACAGTCGCCGATATATCGTCGAGCTATCGAGACAGTGACTCGACTGTTTCGTCGAACCTCATGAACCTCATGGATTCCAGGAGGTGGGCGCGATGCGCTCAGAACGTCAGGACGGACGATTCCGCTGGGAGGGGCCGCGCGGCGGAGGCCGGCGCCGCGGTCCGGGCCCGGAGTTCCGGGGGATGCCCGGGGCGGGCACCGAGGGCCGGGAGGCGTTCGGCGGGTTCGGCCCGCCGTTCGGCGGCGGCCCCGGCCGGCCGATGGGCGGCCCGTACGGGCACGGCTTCGGCGGACACGGCGGCCGGCGCGGCGGTCCGCACGCGCGGCGCGGCGGCCGGGCCCGGCGCGGTGACGTCCGGGCCTCGCTGCTGGCTCTGCTCAAGGAGCGGCCGATGCACGGCTACGAGATGATCGCCGAGATCGCCGAGCGGACCGGCGGGGCCTGGCGGCCCAGCCCGGGGTCGATCTACCCCAACCTCCAGCTGCTGGAGGAGGAGGGTCTGATCACCGCGGAGGAGGTCGGCGGCAAGCGGCTGGTCTCGCTCACCGAGGCGGGCCGCGCCGAGGCCGACGCCGGACCCGCCGAGCCGTGGGCGGAGGCCGGCCGGGAGGTCGACTGGGAGGCCGTCCAGGAGGTCGGGCAGGCACTCGCCGCCGTCGACCAGGCGATCCGCCAGGTCATGGCCACCGGGACCCCGGCGCAGCGCACCAAGGGCCTGGCGGTGCTGACCGAGGCCCGCAAGAAGCTGTACCTGATCCTCGCCGAGGACGACTGACCGGCCCGGGGGCGGGCGGTGCTCAGGGGTGGATCGCGAACAGCGCCAGGCACACCAGCAGCAGCACCGCCCAGCCGAACCAGAGCCAGGCGTCCGGACCGATCACCACCGTGTAGACGCAGATCGCCGCGAGCAGGACCGCCGTCACCCCGGCGACCTGCCGGTTGTGGTGGGCGACCGCTCCGGAGTGGTTCCGCCGGTGCCGTACCGTCCTCGCCATGCCGGCCTCCCGGGGGAGAGTTCGCGGGAGGCGGCGGCCGTCAGCCGGAGGCCGCCTCGTCGTACTCGTAGCGCCAGAACCAGCTCAGGCCCCGAACCTGCTTGCTCCGGACGTACACCAGTGTGCGCGCGGGCACCCCGTCGTGCGCGGGGACCGGGACCTTGTACTTCTTGGGCACGCCGAGCATCGGGCCCAGCGGGATGGGGAGGACCCGTCCGTCCAGGGGGCCGCCGACGAATGCGGTGTCCGCGCTCTTCATCCCTCCAGGGTCTCACCTCCGGGGGTGGCCCGGGACCGGCCCCGGGGCGGGGAACCGGGGGAGCCGGGGGCCGGCGCCGCGAGTGTGACCGGAGAGGCACCGCCCCCGGTCATCCGGAGGCCCTCCGCACCCTTATCCTTCCTGTTACGCCCTCGGGGTCCACCCGGGTCAGCGGGCCCCGTACGGGTCGGGCGAGGCGCGAATCCGCGCGCCCTCCGGCCGATTTGGCGCGGACAGCGTGCTGCCGCGACTGCGTAGCGTGACCCGGGCGTCGGCCGTCCGGTGACCCCGGGCCGCGGCCGACAGGGCGCGGACGTCAGGGCCGAGCACCCCGGGAAGCAGACGGGGGCGCCGTGCGTTGCGTCGAGTGGTACGTCGAACGCTGTGTCGCACCAGGCA
The DNA here is from genome assembly GCF_042789895.1 of Kitasatospora sp. NPDC056783. Lineage (NCBI taxonomy): Bacteria > Bacillati > Actinomycetota > Actinomycetes > Kitasatosporales > Streptomycetaceae > Kitasatospora > Kitasatospora sp. NPDC056783. Next base: position 9,687 of record NZ_JBHUAF010000101.1, on the reverse strand, counting down.
CGGCAGTTGCGCGGAAGGGGCCCGATGGAAGCCGGCAGCAGGTGGACGACCTGGTGGCAGAAGCGTGATCGTCAGCGGGCGGGGGGCGCGGACGGGCCGGCCGCCGGACTCGATCAGCTGCTCGGCGCGGTGCGCGCCGGATTCCCGCTCGCGCCGGCCGCCCATCCGGCCGGCTACCGGTGTTCCTGTGACCGGGTGGCCTGTCCGGCCCCGGCCCAGCATCCGGTCTCCTTCGCCTGGCAGACCCAGGCCACCACCGACACCGAGCAGCTCTCCCGCTGGCTCGCCCGTGACCCGGAAGCCAACTTCGTCACCGCCACCGGCCGGGTGCACGACGTGCTGGACGTCCCGGTCGAGGCCGGACGGCTCGCGCTGGAGCGGCTGACGGCGCTGGGCGTCGAGGGCCCGGTCGCCGCCGTCGGCGAGGACCGCTACCTGTTCTTCACCGCCACCCGCGGCACCCCGCAGGACGAGGACGAGTGGTGGCCGAGCGCGCTCGACTCCACCCCCGACACCATGTCCGAGCACCCCGGCCTGCGTTGGCACTGCCGCGGCTCGTACACCCTGCTGCCGCCGGCCGCGCTGCCGGACGGCTCCCGGGTGCGGTGGCTGCGTGGGCCCGAGCAGCCGCTGCCGGACCCGCTGCGCGTCCTGGACGTGCTCACCGACGCCTGCACCGAGGTGGGCGCCGTGGCCGAGGAGCAGTGGCTGATCGGCTGACGGCACCCGGGCGCCCCGGCGCGACGCCGTGCCGTTACGGCAGGGTGAGGATCTCCGCGCCGTCCGCCGTGACCACCAGGGTGTGCTCGAACTGGGCGGTGCGCTTGCGGTCCTTGGTGACGACCGTCCAGCCGTCCGGCCAGATCTCGTAGTCGTAGGTGCCCAGGGTCAGCATCGGCTCGATGGTGAAGGTCATGCCCGGCTTGATCACCTCGGTGGCCCGCTCGCTGTCGTAGTGCGGGATGATCAGGCCGGAGTGGAACGACGTGTTGATGCCGTGCCCGGTGAAGTCCCGCACCACGCCGTAGTCGAAGCGCTTGGCGTAGGACTCGATGACCCGCCCGATGACGTTGATCTGACGGCCGGGCTTGACCGCCTTGATCGCCCGGGCGAGGGATTCCCGGGTGCGCTCGACCAGCAGCCGGGACTCCTCGTCCACGTCGCCGACCAGGTAGGTGGCGTTGAGGTCGCCGTGCACCCCGTGGATGTACGCGGTGGCGTCGATGTTGACGATGTCGCCGTCCTGGAGCACGGTCGAGTCCGGGATGCCGTGGCAGATCACCTCGTTGATCGAGGTGCAGACGGACTTGGGGAAGCCCCGGTAGCCGAGGTCGGACGGGTAGGCGCCGTGGTCGCACATGTACGCGTGGGCGACGGCGTCCAGGGCGTCGGTGGTGACGCCGGGGGCGATCAGCTTGGCCGCCTCCTCCATCGCCCGGGCGGCGATCCCGCCGGCGATCCGCATCTTCTCGACCGTCTCGGCGGTCTGCACCTCGGGCCCGGTGTACGGCGTCGGCGCGGGCTTGCCGACGTACTCGGGGCGCGCGATGTGCGCCGGGACCTTGCGGGTGGGGGACTGGGTGCCGGGTACGAGAGCCATGCCGCGAGTCTAGTCGCCGGCCCCCGCCGCCCCCGGGCGGTGTGCGGCCCGTTCCCGGGCGGGGAATGATCGGTACCGACCCATCCTTCGGAACGGGAGAGCGCCATGCCCCTCGGATTCAACCGCAAGCCGACCGGCAAGCCCGGTGAGTGGTTCTACTGCATCAAGCACAACAAGGTGGAGGAGGGCCCGGAGTGCCCGGCGAAGGACCGCCTGGGCCCGTACGCCACCCCCGAGGAGGCCGCCCAGGCCCTGCGGATCGCGGACGAGCGCAACCGGGAGTGGCGCGACGACCCGCGCTGGAGCGACCGGCCGAAGGGCGAGGGCGCCGAGTAGCCCCGGCCGGGGCGCAGGTGTACACCCGACGGGCGGTCGGTGGTCCGGGCCGTCCGCGTCGGCCACCGCCCCACGGCCCACGGGACCTGACGGAGCGTCGAGGACGCCCCGGCCGGCGGGCTCGTCAGGTCGCCGGGGCGGCCTCCCGCGCGGCGCGCTCGTGTTCGGCGCGGACGGCGGCGGCGTGCGGGTCGGTGCGGTCGTCGTAGGCGAGGAGCTTCGGCAGGGCGGCGGCGACGGCGAGGACGGCGACCACGCAGGCCGCGCCGCCGGCCCAGACCGCGGCGCGCACGCCGACCAGCCCGGCCATGGTGCCGGCCCGGACCTGGCCGAGCTGGGGTCCGACGGAGTAGCTGAGCAGTTCGACCCCGGCCATCCGGCCGCGGACCTCGTCCGGGATGGACTGGTTCCACATGGTCGAGCGGGCGAGCCCGCTGATCTCGTCGGCGCCGCCGGCCAGCGCCAGGCCGAGCAGCACCACCCAGATGTGCTCGGTCAGTCCGGCGAGGGCCATCGACGCGCCCCAGGCGACGGCGGCGACCACCAGCAGCCGCCCGTGCCGGTGGACGCGGGAGGTCCAGCCGCTGGTCGCGCCGACCAGCAGGGCGCCCAGGGCCGAGGCCGCGTACATCGGGCCGAGCGCCCAGTCCGCCCCCAACTCCGAGGCCAGGAAGGGGAAGACGGCCACCGGGTAGGCGAACAGCATGGCGCAGACGTCGATCGCGTAGGTGCCGAGCAGGTCCTTGCGGCTCCACGCGTAGCGCACACCCGTCAACACCGCCCGGACCGACGGCCGTTCGGCCCCGGTCGGCGGCGGTACCGCCTTGATCCGGACGAGCAGCAGCAGTGAGACGGCGAAGGAGAGGACGTCCAGCGCGTACGCGGTCTGCACCCCGGCGAAGGCCACCACGACACCGGCCAGCGCCGGACCGGCCACCGAAGCGGCGTTGTGGTACAGCGACCTGAGGGCGAACGCGGCGGTCAGGTGCTGGTGCTGGACGAGCCGGGGCAGCAGGGAGTCCAGTGCCGGGCGCTGGATGCCGTCGGCGGCCGCGACCAGCGCGGCGACCAGGTAGATCGGCCAGAGCAGCGGGTTCGGCAGCAGGGCGTTGAGCAGCAGCAGCCCGGCCAGCAGGCCGAGCGCGACCTCCGACCGCAGCACCAGCTTGCGGCGGTCCAGGGCGTCGGCGAGGGCCCCGCCCCACAGGCCGAAGACGATCAGCGGCACGAGTTCGACGGCACCGATCAGGCCGACCGCGAACGAGGAGCCGGTGAGCTCCTTGATCTGCATCGGCACCGCGACGAGGGTCAGGAAGCCGCCGAAGCTGGTGATGCAGCCGGAGGTCCACAGGTAGCGGAAGTCGCGTGAGGCGCGCCAGGGGGAGAGGTCGGGTGTCAGCGAACCCAGCAGCCTCCGGGCGCGGCCGGGGGCGGGGGGCTGCGGTGGTTCGTCGGCGCTCACGAACGGTCATCCTCGACGGGCGGCGCCCGGTCCCGCAAAGGGTTTTCGACGGGGCGGTGAACCGGGGCGGTGAACCGGGCGCTGAACCGGGCGCTGAACCGACGGGCGGGCGGCCCCCGACTCACCAGCGGCTGATCGTCGGCGCCGAGAGCCGCCCGGCGAGACCGGCGAGCCGGTCCCGGACGGAGCGGCGGCCGCTGCGCTGTCCGGCGGCCACACTGACCAGGTGCTGGGCGAGGTCGAAGGGCTCCTCGTCGGCGGTGCCGACGGCCAGCAGCTCGTGCGCGAGGCCGCGGAGCTCGGCGAAGTCGCCGGGGCCGGTGGCATCGGCGGGGCCGCCGGCCCCGCCCCCGTCCAGGGCGAGCACCGTCGCGCCCTGCCGCCGGGCGTCGTGGAGCCGCTCCAGCAGCGGGCCGCCGGCCGCCGCCGGGGCCACCACCAGCACGGTGGCGCCGCGCCCGGCCTCGGTGAGCCGCGCCAGTCCGTGCGTCAGGTGGGCCGGGGCGTCGGCCGACGGATGGTGCCGCAGCAGGGTGGGCGCCAGCCGGGGGACGTCCGACCAGGAGGCCTCGTCGTCCAGGTGGGCGGCCAGGTGCCAGGGTTCGTACACCTCGGTGCCGACCAGCAGCAGTCCGCTCGCCCGGCGCCGTTCCACCGAGTGGCGCAACGCCCCGGCGAAGCCGCCGACCGCCTCCAGCCAGCCCGTTCCCGTCAGCCGGTCCCGGAGTGCCGCAACTCTCAGCGCGTCCATGCGGGCCAGGATGTCCCGCCGGTCCGGGGATTTGGCAAGATCGGCCCATGACTTCCCTCGATTCAGCGACAAACCCGGCCCACGAGGTGCCGGACGTCTCGCAGTTGGTGGTCGGTGTCCTCGGCGGCACCGGCGACCAGGGGCGGGGCCTGGCCCTCCGGCTGGCCAAGGCCGGCCAGCAGGTGATCATCGGCTCCCGCGACACCGCCCGGGCCGAGGCCTCGGCCGCCGACCTGGGCCTCGGCGTGCGCGGCTCCGACAACGCCACCGTCGCCCGGGAGAGCGACGTGGTGATCATCGCGGTCCCGTGGGACGGCCACGCCGCGACCCTGACCGCGCTGCGCGAGGACCTCGTCGGCAAGATCGTCGTGGACTGCGTCAACCCGCTCGGCTTCGACAAGCAGGGCGCCTACGCGCTGAAGCCGGAGGAGGGCAGCGCCGCCGAGCAGGCCGCCGCACTGCTGCCGGACTCCCGGGTCACCGCCGCCTTCCACCACCTCTCGGCGGTGCTGCTCCAGGACGAGTCGGTGGAGACCATCGACACCGACGTCATGGTGCTCGGCGACGACCGGGAGGCGACCGACGTCGTGCGCGGCCTGGCCGGGCGCATCCCCGGGATGCGCGGCGTCTTCGCCGGCCGACTGCGCAACGCCCACCAGGTGGAGGCGCTGGTGGCGAACCTGATCTCGGTCAACCGCCGCTACAAGGCCCACGCGGGCCTGCGGATCACCGACGTCTGACCCCCGGCCGCCGTGTCGACCTCACCCCTGGGCCCGTCCCGGAGGTGAGGTCGGCGACAATGGGTCCCGGCCGCAACCCGGCCGTCCGTACCCGGTCCTAGGAGTCCGCCGCCATGCCCCGCACGTCCGTGCTCGCCCTGATCGTCGTCGTCCTCGCGCTGGCCGCCGCCGTCTTCTCGCTGACCCAGGGTTTCTGGCTGGGCCTGATCTGGCTGCCGATGGCCGGCGTGGCCAGCAACGTGCTGTGGATGAACCGCCGCCGGGCGAAGATCGCCGAGGCCGCCGCGCTCGCCCAGCAGGGCTGACCGGACCGGAGGGCCCCGGTCAGCCCGTCCAGAACCTGAACAGCTCGTGGCCGATCTGGGCGTACACCCGGTCGACGCCGAGCAGCTCCATCACGCCGTACACGGCGTCGAAGAACAGCCTGTTCACCTGGGGCTGCCAGAGCAGGGCGAACACCGCGAGCATCCCGTACGGCGCGAACGGCTCGACCGCCCGCCGGGTCTTGTACGACAGCCAGGGCTCGACGATCCCGTAGCCGTCCAGGCCCGGCACCGGCAACAGGTTCAGCAGGGCCGCGCTCAACTGGAGCATGCCGAGGAAGCCCAGCGCCAGGGCGAGCGGCGAGACCATGAGCTCGTAGCCGTTCCAGGTCGTGTGCACCTCGGGGTCGTCCAGCCAGCCCGCGCTGACGGGGACCAGGATCAGCACCGCGGCGACCAGGTTCACCAGCGGCCCGGCCGCCGAGACCAGGCTGTGCTTGAGCCGCCCCTGGATGCGGTGCCGCTCGATCCAGACCGCGCCGCCGGGCAGACCGATGCCGCCGAGCAGCATGAACACGATCGGCAGCACGAAGCTGAGCAGCGCGTTGGCGTACTTCAGCGGGTTGAGGGTCAGGTAGCCCTTGGCGCCGACGGTGATGTCGCCGCCGTGCAGCGCGGTGCGCGCGTGGGCGTACTCGTGGAGGCAGAGCGAGACCATCCAGCCCGTCACCACGAACAGGAAGATCCCGAACCGCATGTTGCCGTAGCCGGAGTAGAGCGCCCACCCGGAGGTGCCGAGGGCGGCGAGGAGCACCCAGAACACCGGGCTGATCCGGCGGTCCTCGCTGCGGGAGCGCGGCGTGGCGGCGAAGGTCATGGCGGGAGAGCTCCGGGTTGTCCGAGGAAGGCGGGCAGGGGTCCGATCATGCCGGGCGGGCCGGTGACCGGACAAGCCGCTCCCGGTGAACGTCCGAGCGCGCCGTCGCGTTCCGGGCGCGGCCCGGGGCCCGGCACAAAGGTGCGGCCCTTCCCCCGGCGATCGACCAGAATGGTCCGGTGTACTACGGCATCCTCGGGACGACGACGGCCCACCACGACGACGGCACCCCGGTGCCCATCGGCGGCGCCCGGCTGCGGGCCCTGCTCGCCGCACTGGCCCTGCGGCAGGGCCGGCCGGTGCCGGCCGACGTACTGGTGGACGAGGTGTGGGAGGCCGAGCCGCCGCAGGACTCCTCCGCCGCCCTCCAGACCCTGGTCGGCCGGCTGCGCCGCACCATCGGCCGGGAGGAGGTCGGCTCCGGTCCGGCCGGGTACTGGCTGACCGGCCCGTCCGGCGACCTCGCCGACTTCCAGCGGCTGGCCGTCGAGGGCCGCCGGGCCCTGGACACCGAGGACCACCCGCTCGCCGCCGAGAAACTGCTCGCCGCCCTGGCGCTGTGGCGCGGCCCCGCCCTGGCCGACCTGCCGGACCGCACCGGCCCGGCCGCCCGGCTGGAGGCCCAGCGCGAGGAGGCCCGCCGCCACCGGATCACCGCCGACCTCGGCCTCGGCCGGGCCGCCGAGCTGGTCGCAGAACTCGCCGAGCTGTGCGAGCGGCAGCCGCTGGACGAACCGTTGCAGCTGCTGATGCTCCGGGCGCTGCACGAGAGCGGCCGGACGGCCGAGGCGCTGCGCCACTACGAGCGGACCAGGCGCGCCCTGGCCGAGGAGCTCGGCGTCGACCCGGGCCGCCGACTCCGTTCCCTGTACGCCGAGTTGCTCGCCCCGACGGACGCGACGGACCCGGTGGCCCCGACAGGCCCGGCCGCCCCGCCCGCTCAGCGGCCTCCGGCCGTCCCGGACGCGCCGCTGCCCCCGCGCCCCGGCGGCAACGTGCGCGGCCGGCTGACCAGCTTCGTCGGCCGGGAGGACGAACTCGCCGCCCTGCGCGGGATGCTGACGAGCCGTCGGCTGGTGACGCTCACCGGCCCCGGCGGCTCCGGCAAGACCAGTCTGTCGACCGAGGCCGGTCGCGCCGAGCAGTCCGTCGGGAACTGGCCGGACGGCGTCTGGGTGGCCGAACTCGCCCCGCTGGACAGCCCGGACGCGGTGCCCGCCGCCGTGGTCTCGGCGCTCGGCCTGCGCGAGATCGTGCTCCACACCAACAGCATGGTCGCCGAGGTGATCGAGAAGCGCGCCGAGGACCCGGTACGCCGATTGGTCGAGCACTGCGCCCACCGCCGAATGCTGCTCGTCCTGGACAACTGCGAGCACCTGATCCAGGCCGCCGCCGACCTCGCCGACGTCCTGCTCGCCGAGTGCCCCGGGCTGACCGTGCTCGCCACCAGCCGTGAGCCGCTGGGCGTGCCCGGCGAAACGGTACTGCCGGTCGAGCCGCTGCCCGACCCGGTCGCGCTGCGGCTGTTCGCCGAGCGCGCCGCCACCGCCCGTCCCGGCTTCGACCCGCAGGGCGACCCGGAGGCCTGCGCGGAGATCTGCCGCCGGCTGGACGGGCTGCCGCTGGCCATCGAGCTGGCCGCCGCCCGGCTGCGGGTGATGACCGCGCGCCAGATAGCCGACCGGCTCGACGGCCGGTTCGCGCTGCTCACGGCGGGCAGCCGCACCCTGCTGCCGCGCCAGCAGACCCTGCGCGCGGTGGTCGACTGGAGCTGGGACCTGCTGGGCAAGCGGGAGCGGGCGGTGCTGCGCCGGCTGTCGGTGTTCGCGGGCGGCTGGCAGCTGGAGGACGCCGAGGCGGTCTGCGCCGACGGCGCCGAGGTGGCCTCCGGCGAGGTCGCCGACCTGCTGCTGTCGCTGGTCGACAAGTCGCTGCTGGTCGCCGACCTGGACGGGGCCAGCCTGCCGCGCTACCGGATGCTGGAGACCATCCACGAGTACGCGACCGAGCGCCTCGCCGAGTTCGCCGCCGACCGCGCCGCCACCGAGGCCCGCCACCTGGCGCACTTCCGCGCCATGGTCGGCACCGCCGGCCGGGACGTCCACGGCCCCCGGCAGCTGCACTGGCTGGTGGTGCTGGACCGCGAACAGGACAACATCCGGGCCGCGCTGCGCCGGGCGATCGACCTCGGGGACGAGCAACAGGGGCTGGTGCTGACCATCGGCATGAGCTGGTACTGGTCGCTGCGCGGCTACGGCCTGGAGGCCCGCGGCTGGTACAACGCGGTCGCGGCCCTGGGCCGGGACCCGTTCGCCCCCGGCGCCCCGCCGGCGGTGCCGCTGGAGCGCGACGTGCTGGAGTACGGCGTCCCGATGCCCGAGGGCGTGGTCGAGGAGGCCCGCCGGCTGCTCACGATGTACCGGCTGATCGGGATGTTCGAGGGGAACCTGGAGGTCCTCGGCGACCCGGCCGCGGTCGAGACCGCCCAGCGGCTGATGGACGTCTACTCCCCGGAGCTGCCGCAGTCCTACCGCTTCCCGGCGATCATGCGGGTCTTCGGCGCCTTCCTGACCGGCCACATGGAGCTGATGATCGACCTGATGGAGGACGCGGTCCGCGGCTGCGAGGAGCACGGCAGCGCGAACGACCTGGCCTTCATCCTGCAGATCCGGGCCAAGATGATGAACGACTGGCCGGGCGGCGGGGAGCAGGGCATCCGGGACGGCGAGCGCTCCCTGGAGCTGTTCGAGCAGGCCGGGAACCTGTGGGGCGTCTCCCAGGCGCTGTCGGCCCGGGGCGAGTCGCTGGCCATCCGGGGCGAGGCCGAGGCGGCGGTCGCCGCGTACCGGCGGGCGATCGAACTGGTCGAGCGGCTGGGGGCGTCGCAGGAGGTGCCGATCCTGCGGGTGAACCTCGGCGGCGCCCTGATGGAGCTGGACCTGGACGGCGGGGAGCGGCTCATCCGGGAGACGGTGGAGGGCCTCGGGCCGCTGACCGCCAACCACGCCACGTCCGGTGCGGTGCTGTTCGGCCGGCTGACGCTGGCCGGCCTCCACGCCCAGCGCGAGGAGTACCCGCGGGCCCTGGCCGAGCTGGACCTGCTGGAGGGGGGCGGAGCGGGAGGCGTCGTGCCGGGCGCCCCGACAAGCGCCGCGCCGAGCATCGTGTCCGGGATGCTCACCGCCTCCCGGGGCTGGATCGTCGCCCGGTCCGGCGATCCGGACCGGGGGCTCGCCCTGCTCCGCGAGGGGCGGCGGACGCTGCTCTCGGTGACGAGGGCGTCCGGGTTCGCCGAGCAGATGACGATCATGGTGGTGCCCGCCGCGGCCGGGGTGCTGCGCGCCTTCGCCGAACGGGACGGCGACCTGGAGCGGGCCCGTACGGCGGCCGTGCTGCTCGGTGCGCACGGCGGGCTGAACGGCCCGAAGGGCGGCTACCTGGACCGCACCGAGCGCGAGCAGTCGGCCGCCGTGCTGCGGGGGCTGCTGGGCGAGGACGCGTACGGGGCGGCGTACCGCACCGGTGAGGGGATGACGCAGGAGCGGACTCAGCGGCTGCTGGACGAGCTGTTCGGCTGAGCCCGCTCGGCCGAGCTCTGAGCGGTCGAACGGCCGAGCGGCCGAGCGGCCGGCCGGGTGCCCGTCCCCTGGCACCCGGC
>NZ_JBHUAF010000100.1:0-24518 GCF_042789895.1 Kitasatospora sp. NPDC056783 | reverse complement strand
GCCATGACCATCTTGATCACACCGGCCACACCGGCCGCCGCCTGGGTGTGCCCGATGTTCGACTTCACCGACCCCAGCCACAACGGCTCCACCCGGCCTTGGCCGTACGTCGCCAGCAGCGCCTGGGCCTCGATGGGATCGCCGAGGGTGGTACCGGTGCCGTGCGCCTCCACCGCGTCCACCTCGGACGCCACCAACCCCGCATTGGCCAGCGCCTGACGGATCACCCGCTCCTGCGACGGACCGTTCGGCGCGGTCAGCCCGTTGGAGGCGCCGTCCTGGTTGGTGGCGGAGCCCCGGACGACCGCCAGCACCTCGTGGCCGTTGCGGCGGGCGTCGGACAGGCGTTCCAGCAGCAGCAGGCCGGCGCCCTCGGCCCAGCCCGCCCCGTCGGCCGCGGCGGCGAAGGACTTGCAGCGGCCGTCGGGCGCGCTCGCCCCCTGCCGGGACATCTCGGTGAACAGCGTGGGTGCCGCGTTGACGGTGACGCCGCCGGCCAGGGCGAAGGAGCACTCTCCCGAGCGCAGCGCCTGGGCGGCCAGGTGCAGGGCCACCAGGGAGGACGAGCAGCCGGTGTCCAGGGACAGCGCCGGGCCGAGCAGGCCCAGCTGGTACGCCAGCCGGCCGGACCCCACGCTCGACGCGGTGCCGGTGACCTGGTAGCCCTCCAGGTCGTCGGGGACCGGCCCGGTGGCGTAGCCGGTGGACCAGATCCCGGTGAACACGCCGGTGGGTGTGCCCTCCAGCGTGGCCGGGTCGATACCGGCGTACTCGATGGTCTCCCACGCGGTCTCCAGCAGGATGCGCTGCTGCGGGTCCATGGCGAGCGCCTCGCGGGGCGATATCCCGAAGAACGCCGCGTCGAAGTCGCCGGCGGCGTCGAGGAAGCCGCCCTGGGAGGTGCTCGACGTGCGGGGGCGGCTTCCCGTCGGGTCGTACAGGCGGCCGAGGTCCCATCCCCGGTCGGTCGGGAAGTCGCCGACCGCGTCCCCGCCGTCCGCGACCAGCCGCCACAGTTCCTCGGGGGTGCCGACGCCTCCGGGGTAGCGGCAGCCCATGCCGATGACCGCGATCGGCTCGTCCGTCGTGGCCGGGGCCGTGGCCCGCGGCGCGTCCTGCTCGCCGGACACGCCGGACAGGTGGGCGGCCAGCCGTGCCGGGGTGGGGTAGTCGAAGACGAGGGTGGCGGGCAGTCTCACCCCGAGCGCGGCGGTCAGCCGGTTGCGCAGTTCGACGGCGGTCAGCGAGTCGAAGCCCAGGTCCTTGAACGCCTGCCGGGGGTCGAGCCGCTCGGGGGTGGCGTGTCCCAGCACCCCGGCGACGTGGGTGGTGATCAGCTCCAGCAGGTCGGTGCCGCCGGCGGGGGGCGCGGGTCGGGGGGCCCGTGGCCGGCTGTGGGCCTCGGGCAGGTCCCGTAGCAGCCGGCTCGGCCGCGCGTGGGTGTAGGCGCGGGCGAACTGTGCCCAGTCGGCCTCGGTGACGACCGCGAGGGCCTCGTCGTGGTCGAGGACGTCCTGCAGCGCGTCGAGGGCCCGGCCCGGGTCCAGTTCGCCGAGGCCGAGCAGGGTGCGCTGGCGCTGCACGGACTCCAGGGCGGCCATGCCGCCGTCGGCCCAGATGCCCCACGCGACGGAGGTCGTGGCGCGGCCCCGGGCGCGGTGCTGCGCGGCCAGGGCGTCGAGGAAGGCGTTGCCGGCGGCGTAGGCCGCGCCGTGGCCGTCGCCCCACACGCCCGCGGTGGAGGAGAACAGGACGAAGGCGTCGAGGTCCGGCAGGAGTTCCGCCAGGTTCGCCGCCCCGGCGACCTTGGCCGTGACGACCTCGGCGAACTCCGCCGGTGTCGTGTCGGCCAGCCTGGTCGCCCTGATCACGCCGGCGGTGTGGAAGACCGCGCGGATGTCGCCGACGCGCACGACGAGGTCCCGCAGGGCGTCCCGGTCGGCCACGTCGCACGCCGCCACGGTCACCCGCGCCCCGGCCGCCTCCAGTTCGTCGCGCAGGCCGGCCGCGCCGGGTGCGTCGGGTCCTCGGCGGGCGGCCAGCACGATGTGCTCCGCGCCCTGCCGGGCGAGGCGGCGGGCCACGTGTCCGCCGAGCGCGCCGGTGCCGCCGGTGACCAGCACCGTGCCCCGTGGCCGCCAGGTCCGCGCGGCCGGGCCCGACGAGGCCTGGCGGCGCAGCCGTTTGGCGAAGCGCCGGGTGCCGCGGATCGCCACCTGGTCCTCGCCCGTGCCGGCGAGCACGACGAGCAGCGCGTCCACGCTCTGCTCGTCGGGCACGGCGGGAAGGTCGACCAGGCCGCCCCAGCCGTGCGGGAACTCCAGCGCCGCGGACGCGCCGGTGCCCCAGGCCAGGGCCTGGGCCGGGCTGGTGACCGGGTCGGCGCCCGAGGTGCTCACGGCGCCGCTGGTCGCGCACCACAGCGGGACGGCGGCCGTCCTCACCGGGTCCGGGCCGCGCACCGGGTCCAGGGTGCGGACCAGGTCCAGGGTGCGGACCAGACCCACCGGGAGCACCGGGTGGTCGGGGTGCGGCTCCTCGTCCAGCGCCAGCAGCGACAGCACACCGTCCGGCCCGGGCCGGGCGTCCCCGGCGCCGGCCGCGCCCCAGGTGTCGGCCGCGTCCCAGGTGCCGGCCGCGTCCCAGGTGCCGGCCACCGCGAAGCCCCGTTCGCGCAGGGCCTCGGCCCACGGGTGCCCGGTCGTGGCCAGGACGAGCCAGCGAGCCGGGTCCACCGGGGTCGCGGTACCGCTCGTCGGCGCCCAGGCCACCTCGTACCGCCAGTCGTCACGGGGCACCGGCGGGGTCGCGGTCACCCAGTAGGGCTCGCGTTGGAAGGCGTACGTGGGCAGGTCGGCCCGGGGTGCGGTGCGGGGCAGGACCGGGGTCCAGTCGACGTCGGCTCCGGCCGTGTGGAGGCGTCCCGCAGCGGCGAGGAACTCGGTGAGGCCGCCGTGGTCGCGGCGCAGGGTTCCGGTGACGGCGACGTCCAGCGCGGGCACCAGCACCGGGTGCGGGCTGACCTCCAGGAACAGGTCGTGGCCGTCGGCGGTGAGCCGGGCGGTGGCCAGGTCGAACCGTACGGGTTCGCGCAGGTTGCGGTACCAGTAGCCGGCGTCGAGGGCGGAGGTGTCGACCGGCTCGCCGGTGACCGTGGAGTAGAACGGGATCGCCGCCGGGTGGGGCGTGATGTCGGCGAGTTCGGTGAGCAGCCGCTCGCGGATCGCCTCGACCTGCGCGGAGTGGGCGGCGTAGTCGACGGGCAGGCGGCGGGCGCGGACGCCGTCGGCCTCGCAGGCGGCCAGCAGTTCGTCCAGCACGTCGGGGCCGCCGGACACCACGACCGCCGCGGGCCCGTTCACCACGGCGACGGTCAGCCGCTCGCCCCAGCGGGCCAGGTAGCCGACGGCCTGTTCGACGGACAGCGCGAGGGACACCATGCCGCCCCGGTCGGCGAGGACGGTCAGTGCCCTGGAACGCAACGCCACGACCTTGGCGGCGTCCCCCAGCGACAGCGCGCCGGCGACGTACGCGGCGGCGATCTCCGCCTGGGAGTGGCCGACCACGGCGTCCGGCCGCACGCCGTGGGAGCGCCACAGGTCGGCCAGCGCCACCATGACGGCGAACAGGGCCGGCTGCACCACGTCGACGCGGTCCAGCGAGCCGTGGCGCAGCTCGTCGACCAGCGACCAGTCGGTGTACGGGGCCAGGGCGGCGGCGCAGGCGTCGATGCCGGCGCGGAACACCTCGGACTGCTCGTACAGGTCACGGCCCATGCCCGCCCACTGCGCCCCCTGTCCGGGGAAGACGAACACGGTCCCGCCGGTACCGGCCATCGGTACCGGCGGCGCCGTCGGGAGCGCGGCCAGGCCGGACAGCAGGGCGTCCCGGTCGGCGCCGACCACCGCGGCCCGGTGCTCGAACCGGGTGCGGGCGGCCAGTGCGCGGCTGATCGCGGCGGCCGGGACGTCGGGGTGGGCGCTCGCGTAGGCGTGCAGCCGCTCGGCCTGGGCGCGCAGCGCGGCGTCGGTCCTCGCGGACAGCAGCCAGGCGGTGGGGGCGGCCCGGCCGGCGGGGTCGGGAAGGTGGCCGGGGTCCGGGTCGGAGGGCTGTTCGATGATCAGGTGGGCGTTGGTGCCGCTGATGCCGAAGGCCGAGACGCCGGCGCGGCGCGGGTGCGCGTGCTCCGGCCACGGCCGGGCCTCGGTCAGCAGCCGGACGCGGCCGGAGGCCCAGTCGACGTGCGGGGAGGGGGCGTCCGTGTGCAGGGTTCGCGGCAGTTCGCCGTGCCGCATCGCCATGACCATCTTGATCAGGCCCGCGATGCCGGCCGCCGCCTGGGTGTGGCCGATGTTGGACTTCACCGACCCCAGCCACAGCGGCTCGTCCCGGCCTTGGCCGTAGGCGGCCAGCAGGGCGTGGGCCTCGATGGGGTCGCCGAGGGTGGTGCCGGTGCCGTGGGCCTCCACCGCGTCCACCTCGGACGCCGCCAACCCGGCGTTGGCCAGGGCCTGGCGGATGACGCGTTCCTGGGAGGGGCCGTTGGGCGCGGTCAGGCCGTTGGACGCGCCGTCCTGGTTGACCGCGCTTCCCGCGACGACCGCGAGCACCCGGTGCCCGTTGCGGCGCGCGTCCGACAGCCGTTCCAACAGCACCAGGCCGGCGCCCTCGGCCCAGCTGGTGCCGTCGGCCGCGGCGGCGAAGGGCTTGCTGCGGCCGTCCGCCGCGAGGCCGTGCTGGCGGGAGAACTCGGTGAAGCCCAGGGGTGTCGCCATGATCGTGACACCGCCGGCGAGCGCCAGCGAGCACTCGCCCGCGCGCAGGGCCTGGGCGGCCAGGTGGACGGCGACCAGGGACGACGAGCAGGCAGTGTCCACGGACAGCGCCGGACCGCGCAGCCCGAGGTGGTAGGCGACCCGGCCGGACGTGACGCTGGTCGCGACGCCGGTGAACAGGTAGCCCTCCAGGTCCTCCGGCAGGCCCGGCCCGGTCGCGTAGCCGGACGACCAGACGCCGGTGAACACGCCGGTGTGGCTGCCGCGCAGCGTGGCCGGGTCGATCCCGGCGTGCTCGAAGGTCTCCCAGGCCGTCTCCAGCACGAGCCGCTGCTGCGGGTCCATGGCGAGCGCCTCGCGGGGCGAGATGCCGAAGAACGGGGCGTCGAAGCCGGCCGCCTCCTCCAGGAACCCGCCCCGGGTGGTGTAGGTGGTGCCCGCGCCGCGCAGGTCCGGGTCGTACAGGCCGCCCAGGTCCCAGCCGCGGTCGTCCGGGAAGTCGCCGATCGCGTCCACGCCCTCCGCGACGAGCCGCCACAGGTCGTCCGGCGAGGCCACCCCGCCGGGGAAGCGGCAGCCCATCCCCACGATGACGACCGGGTCGTCGTCGTGGGCGGCCCGGGCGGCGGGGGCCGGCCGCTCGCCGGGGCCGGTGCGCAGCCAGTCGATCAGCTCCGCGGGCGTCGGGTGGTCGAAGACGAGACCGGAGGGCAGTCGCCGGTCCAGGGCGCCGGCCAGGCGGTTGCGCAGTTCGAGCCCGGTGACGGAGTCGAAGCCGAGGTCCTTGAAGGTGAGCGCGGGATCGACGTCCGCGGGGTTCTCGTGGCCCAGCACGAGCGCGATCTGCGCGGTGACCAGGGCGGCCGGGTCGTCCGTGTCGCCCGACGCGGGGTCTCCCGGGTCCGTGCGGTCCGTCCCGGTGTGGCGGGTCTCCGGGCCGGCCGGGGTCCGTCCGCCCTGCCCGGCGCTCGTTTCGGGCAGCCAGTACGAACGACGCTGGAAGGCGTACGTGGGCAGGTCGACCGGCACCGTCCCGGCGACGGCCGGGGACCAGTCGACCGGCACGCCGGCCACGAACAGCCGGGACAGCGCGGTCAGGAAGACGTCCGGCCCGCCCCGGTCACGACCCAGCGTGCCGGTGGCGACACCGGGCACGCCGGTCCGCTCGCGGTCCTGCTCCAGGGCCTGTTCGCGGGCCTGTTCGCGGGCCTGTTCGAGGGCGGGCAGCAGCACCGGGTGCGGGCTGACCTCGACCACGACGTCGTGCCCGTCCGCCAGCAGTGCGGCGGTGGCCAGGTCGAAGCGGACCGGCTCGCGCAGGTTGCGGTACCAGTAGCCGGCGTCGAGTTCCGTGGTGTCGTCGAGGAGGCCGCCGGTGACCGCGGAGTAGTACGGGATGGTGCCCCGCCGCGGCCGCACACCGTCCAGTTCGCCGTGCAGCCGCTCGCGGATCTCCTCGACGTGCGCGGAGTGGGAGGCGTAGTCCACCGGGACGACGCGGGCGCGGACACCGTCCGCCTCGCAGGACTCGACCAGTTCGGACAGGGCCCGCGCGTCACCGGACACCACGACCGAGCCGGTGGCGTTGACCACGGCGACCGTCAGCGCGCCGCCCCAGCGCGACAGCCGCTCCTCGGCCCGCTCGGCGGACAGGGCCACGGACACCATGCCGCCCCGGCCGGTCAGCGCCACCAGCGCGCGGCTGCGCAGCGCGACGATCCGGGCCGCGTCGGGCAGCGACAGCGCGCCCGCGACGTACGCCGCGGCGATCTCTCCCTGGGAGTGCCCGACCACCGCGTCCGGTTCGACGCCGAAGGAGCGCCACAGCGCCGCCAGGGACACCATGACCGCGAACAGGGCGGGCTGCACGACGTCCACGCGGTCGAGCGGGGCGCCGTCCAGGACGTCGGCCAGGGACCAGTCGGTGTGCGGGGCCAGGGCCTGGGCGCACTCGTCCATGGCGGCCCGGAAGACGGGGTACGCGGCGTACAGCTCCCGGCCCATGCCGACCCACTGCGCGCCCTGGCCGGGGAACACGAAGACGGTGCGGCCCGGGGTTCCGGCCCGGCCGGCGGCGAGCTGGGCGGAGTCGAGCAGGACGGCGCGGTGCGCGAAGCGGGTTCTGGTGGTGGCCAGCGCGTGCGCGACCTCGGCGCCGGTCAGGTCCGGGTGGCTGCGCACGTGTTCGCGCAGGCGCTCGATCTGCGCCCGTAGCGCCTGCTTGGTGCGCGCCGTGACGATCCACGGCGCCGGCCGGGCCTCGAGGGCGGTCCGGCGGGCCGGCGGCTCGGCCGCGTCGGGCGCCTGCTCGACGATCACGTGCGCGTTGGTGCCGCCCATGCCGAACGACGACACGCCGGCGAGCAGGGGCGCGTCCGGCCGCGGCCAGGGGGTCAGGGCGGTCTGGACCTTCAGGCCCAGTGCGTCGAGGGGGATGTCGGGGTTGGGGGTTTCGTGGTTCAGGCTCGGCGGCAGTGCGCGGTGGTGCACGCTGAGGACGGCCTTGAGCAGACCGACGATGCCCGCGGCGCCTTCCAGGTGGCCGACGTTGGTCTTGGCGGATCCGACCCGCAGGGCGCCGTCGGCGTCGCCGGACCCGTCCGGGTCGCGGTAGGCCGCCGCGAGGGCGGCGGCCTCGACGGGGTCGCCGACGGCGGTGCCGGTGCCGTGCAGCTCCACGTACTGCACGTCCTCGGGACGCACGCCGGCGCGGGCCAGGGCTTCGCGGACGACCTGTTCCTGGGCCCGCGCGCTGGGCACGGTCAGGCTCCGGGTGGCGCCGTCGTTGTTGACCGCGCTGCCCCGGATGACGCCGTAGACGCGGTCCCCGTCGGCCAGGGCCCGGTCCAGCGGTTTCAGGACGAGGAGGGCGCCGCCCTCGCCGCGGACGAAGCCGTTGGCCCGGGCGTCGAAGGTGAAGCAGCGGTCGTCCGGGGACAGGCCGCCGAACTCCGCCGCCCCCTCCTCGCGGGCGGCGGTCAGGTTGAGGTTCACCCCGCCGGCCAGGGCGAGCGCCGACTCGCCGCGGCGCAGGCTCTCGACCGCCAGGTGCACCGCGACCAGCGCCGACGACTGGGCCGTGTCGACCGTCATGCTCGGTCCGCGCGCACCGAGGAAGTGCGACACCCGGTTGGCGATGACGCCCCGGCTGGTGCCGGTCAGCGTGTGCGGCGTGATGTGACCGGGGTAGGCCAGGGACGTGTAGTCCTCCCACATCGAGCCGACGAACACCCCCGTCGGGCCGCCCGCCAGCGTGCCCGGCACGATCCGGGCGTCCTCCAGGGCCTCCCAGGCGAGTTCGAGCATGAGCCGCTGCTGCGGGTCCATGCCGACGGCCTCGCGGGGGGACACACCGAAGAACGCCGCGTCGAAGCCGTCCACCCGGTCCAGGTAGCCGCCGTGGCGCACGCCCTGCCGGCCCGCGGGCGGCGCGGTGATCGCGTCGGCCCCGTCACACAGCAGCCGCCAGAACGCCTCCGGGTCCGGGGCTTTCGGCAACCTGCCCGCCAGTCCGATGACCGCGACACGATCGGCGTCCGGATCCAGGGGGAAGCGCATCACATCGACACCTCGTGAGCCGGGGGATGAGGGAGGGCGGGGTGTTTCCGTAGCAGTCCCGGTGGTACGGCTCCGGCCGTGCGAGCGGCCGGAGCGTCGAGCGCGCGGGCAGCCGGGCGACCCGGTGGTATCCGAACCCGGACTCGACCGCGCTGAGAGCGCCTGGATCAGTGGAGCGGTCCTCGAAGGCGGCGGCGTCGGCGACGCTCGTCGGGCTTCGAGGAGATGCACTGGTGCGCTGGGCGTAGGGCCGAGACGATGATCGTCCCGCCGCGCAAACGAGGATGGCAGCAACATCACCGCCATCGCCATAGGCGATGCGAAGGCTGTCTCAAACGAAGCACATCTGAATGTCATATGCCTGTACGACGAATCCACCGTGGCGAGATCCGTCCCGTACCCCAGCGAGACGCGACGTCTCCTCCGGACGGCCCGTCACGGTGTCCGCCGACGGACCTGCCGGCAACCCCGCCGACAACCCCGCCGGTCAAGCCGCCGGTGAAGTCGCCGGGGCGGTCACGGAAGTGCGTCCACGCCCTTCACCGCCATGACCGGGCCGGGTTCACGGGCACCGTCGACGCCGCCGGTGACAACGCCCTAGACTCCCCCTCGCACTCACCCGGAAGACGTCCTCGACGCCATCCGGCCACCCGGGAGACCTCCGCACGGCGCGCTCACCACCCTGATCGGCGAACCGACCACCGGCGCCGCCGACAGCTCCGGCCGAACCGTTCGACCCCCATCGACTTCGAGACGATCGCCAAGCGCCACCGCCCCGGCGGCACCCACCCCAGCTGTCACCGACCCGCGCGTCGGTCCCGGCCGTTCGCGCCCGGCACCCGGCACCCGGATTCGGTGACGGCCAGTCAGGAGGCAGCGATGCAAGCCACGTTCCCCTTCACCACACCGCACCACCTCGACAACGAGCCCGAGGCCGAGGCACTGCTCGCGCGGGCTCCGGTCGTCCGCGCGTCGATGGGTCCGGCCGACGTCCGGCTCGCCCTCTCCTACCAGGCGGTGCGCCAGGTCCTGAGCGACAGCCGGTTCAGCCGGGAGGCCGCCACCCGTCCGGGCGGCCCGCTGAAGCTGACCGTCGCCGCCGACCCACTGCTGGTCACCAGCCTCGACGGCGAGCGCCACGCCCGCCTGCGCAAGCTGATGTCGCAGGCGTTCAGCCCACGCATGGTCGATCAGCTCGAACCGCGCGTGCGGTCCATCGTGGACTCCCTGCTCGACTCCCTCGATCCGACCGCGGACCTCGTGGCGGGCCTCTGCGCCCCACTGCCGCTGATGGTCATCTGCGAACTGCTCGGCGTGCCCTACTCCGAGGCGGAGGCCATCCGCAGGTGGACCAGGCGGCTGTTCGTCACGAACATCACTCCGGACGAACTGCGGGCCGCGCAGGGCGAGATGCAGGACTGGCTCGCCGAACTGGTGCGTCAGAAGCGGGCCCGGCCGGACGACGGGCTGATCTCGGCGATGGTCGCCGCCAACGACGAGGGCGACCACCTCACCGAACCCGAGCTGCTGGCCAACCTCGAAGGCCTGCTGATCGCCGGCCACGAGACGACCGTCAACCAGCTCGGCAACTCGTTCCTGACCCTGCTGCGCCACCCAGACCAGCTCGCGCTGCTGCGGTCGTCGCCGGACCTGATCGGGCCGGCCGTCGACGAACTGCTGCGCTACAGCAGGCTCTTCACCTCGGCCGAGGTCCGGGTCACGACCGAGCCCGTGAATCTGGAGGGCGTCGAGCTGGGGGCGGGCGAACTGGTGCTGCCGGTCATCGTCGCGGCCAACCGCGACCCCGCCGTGTACCCGGATCCCGGCCGCTTCGACATCACGCGCGAAGGACCGGCGGCCCACCTCGCCTTCGGGCACGGGCCGCACTTCTGCCTCGGCGCGATGCTGGCCCGCCGGGAGATGCGGGTGGCGATCGGGTCCGTGGTGAAACGGCATCCGGGACTGCGCCTCGCCGTCGACGAGTCCGAGCTCACCTACGTGCCGGAACTGGTCTTCCGCGGCCTGACGGCACTGCCGGTCACCTGGTGACCCGTGGTCCCTCGCCCCTCGGAAGGCCGGGCCCGACGAGGACCGGGCCGGGCGCCGTTCACCGGGCGACGGTGCGCAGCACGGATCGCCCGGGGGTCAGCGTCGTCCGGAAGCGCGGCGCGGGCTGACGGTTGTCGACCGCCCTGAGCTGCCAGCGCGGCACGATCGCCGACAGGGCGATCGTGGTCTCCGCCAGCGCGAAGGTTTCACCGGTGCACTTGCGGCGCCCGCCGCCGAAGGGGATGAAGGACAGGCGTACGGACGGCGTCAGTCGCGAGACGCCCCCGCAGGAGGCGGTGGCCGGCCGGATCGGCACGCGCGGCGCGCCCGGGCCAGGACGGCGGCGGCGAGCTTCTGGGTCTCGCTCAGCACCAGGATCCGGCGGTGCGGCTGCCAGCCGGCCACGAGGGCCTCGCACTCCTCCCCGATGGCCTGGCTGTAGGAGGCGATGTGCGACGGCGAGAACGCCGGCTGCAGCACGGGGCGCTGGTGCCGGTGTTCCTCGTGCCGGGCGGTGGCCAGCCCGGTGCCCGCCACGTCGCGGAGTCTGTCGAGCACCGGTCCGCCCTTGTCGAACACGGCGACCTGGCCGACGAGGACCTCGTCGACGAGTCGCGGCGCGCAGACCAGGTAGGCCCGGCGGGTGCCCAGGCGCACCGCGACCACGTCGTCGGCCGCGCGGCACGCCGACAGCCAGCGGGCCCGGTCACGGGCGATGACGGGGATGTGGCCGAGGAGCGGCACGGCTCCCGGGGCTTCGGGCACACCACTCGGCGATCGGAGGGATCTCATGGGTGCCTTCTCATGTGGAGGATCGCGTTCACGGCCGCTCGCGGGTCGGCCGCCTTGCCGCCGAGGTCCCGATGAGGTTCCTTGACCCTCTGTCCGGCAGGCGGCCACCCCACGCCGCCCCCGCGGGCGCGCGTGGTCCGGGCGCGACGGTCCCGCTACTCCGCGATGGTCGTGTGGTAGGCCCACCGGTAGGTCGGCCGGTGTTCGACGGAGCCGGTGGTCTCGTCGAGCTGGTAGTGCTCGTAGCCGTTGCGCCAGCGGTACGTCAGCCGGTCGTCGTCCTCGCGGACGGGCGACGGTGGCTGCCGCAGGAACTCCTGCGGGCCTCCGACGAGGTGGGGTTCGGTGAATCTGTCCATGGTCCGTTCATCCCCTTGGGCGGGAGTCCGGACGACCCGGGACCGTGTCGACGCGCCGCAGTCCGGTCGATCGACCGGCGGAACGGGTGGATCCGCACCGCCCGACGGCCTGCGGCGAGCCTTCGTGGTCGCCACCGGGTCCTGCCCGGAACACCGTGGTACGCGTGATGGAACCGGTCTCGTTCGGATATCCGGTTCCTCGTTCGGATATCCGGTTCGGCCGCTCCGGCCGAACGACACGAAGTGACAAGGAAATCACAGGGCGTCGGGTGGCCGATCGCGGCGAGGGCCGAGGAATCCGTATCGTCAGACTCCGCCGACGACTACGTCGGCTCGCACGGTCACAACAATTCCGTTGTGCACGCACGTTGTCAAGGGCGGGATGACCGCACCTCGGATTTCCGGCTCCGCCCCTCGCGGGAATACGGGCGGATGTCGCCCGAGCCTCGCTACTCGAATGGTTCAACTCATCGCGCATGGAAGATAGTTGAGAGATATTCCAGTGGAACACTTCGCCGCTGCCGGGCCCTCCGGTAGCATGGACCACGCCATTCGCCCACCCTGCCGCGCACTTCACCGCAGATATCGCACGGTCCAGTACCAGGGGTGACCAGTGCGGCCCGGACGGGCCCGCACAAAAGGCGACGAGTCCCTCCCGGGCGATCCGTCGGAATCAATACCGCAGGCGCGCATCGCGGGGTGAGCCCGGTTCCCCGCCGTGTGGAGTGCCGGCCCTCGATGACCTCCGCTCCCCGAGGGCCGCCGCCCGGAACCCGTCGCGAATTCCCGAACCGCTTCGCTGAATCCCGCGTGGAGGAGGAGTGAAGTGAACCGACCCGAACAGCAACCGGTGGCCGTCATCGGTGCCGGCTGCCGCTTGCCCGGAGGTGTGGACTCCCCCGCCTCTTTCTGGAACCTGCTCATCAGCGGGCAGGACATCGTCCGGGAGGTTCCCGAGGACCGGTGGAGCCACGAGGAACTCCTGGGGCTTCCCGTCGACGTCGCGGCCCGGATGAGGTGGGGGGCCTTCCTCGACGAGGACGTGTACGCCTACGACCCCGCCTTCTTCGGGATCAACGCCTACGAGGCCGACTGGGTCGACCCCCACCAGCGGTTGCTGTGCGAGACGCTGTGGGAGGCCGCGGAGAACGCCGGGGTGCCGCCGTACTCCCTGTCCGGCAGTCGCGCGGGAACCTACTTCGGCGTCTACAACAAGGAGTTCCTCCTGCGGGCCCAGCGGCCCCTGGAGGAGATCGACGCCTACGCGATAGGTTCCGGCATTCATTCCCTGGCCGCGGGCCGCATCGCCTTCCTCCTCGACCTCCGGGGCCCCCAGATGACCCTGGACGCCGGCTGCTCCTCCGGGCTGGTCGCCCTGCACGCCGCCTGTCAGGGACTGCGGGACGGGGAGAGCGATCTGGCGTTCGCGGGGGGATGCGTCCTCATCCTCGGCCCCGAGGAGTCGGTGCCGCCGGCCCGCTGGTCGTTCTTCTCACCGACCGGCCGGTGCCGGACCTTCGACGCCGCCGCGGACGGCTACGTGCGCGGCGAGGGCTGCGTGGTCCTCGTCCTCAAGCGCCTCGCGGACGCCCGGGGTGACGGTGACCGGATCCTCGGTGTGATCCGCGGCAGCGCCGTGAACCAGAACGGGCGCCGTTCCAGCCGGCTGACGGCCCCCTCCACCGACGCGCAGATCGACGTCTGCCGCCGGGCCCTCACCGCCGCGGCGGTCGACCCCGCCGCCGTCGGCATGGTGGAGGCGCACGGCACCGGCACCGAGGTCGGCGACCCCCTGGAGTTCGCGGCCCTCGCCGAGGTCTACGGGAACGGGCCCGGCACCTGTGTGCTCGGCTCGGTGAAGACGAACATCGGGCACACCGAACCGGTGGCCGGTCTCGCCGGAATGCTGAAGGTCCTCCTGTCCCTCCAGCACGGGCGGATCCCCCCGAACCTGCACTTCCACCGCTGGAACCCCCGGATCGACGCCGCGGCGACCCGGTTCCGGGTCCCCACCGAGACCGTGCCCTGGCCCGGCGGAACGGGCCCGCGGCTGGCCGCGGTGTCATCCCTCAGCCTCACCGGTGCCAACGTCCACGTGCTCATGGAGCAACCGCCCTCCCCCACCCGGCGCGGCCCCGGCGCCCGCGGACCGGCCGCCGTCCCCACAGGACAGGGGCACCCCGAGCCGCTGGCGTTCGTCCTGTCGGCCGCGAGCCGCCCGGCGCTCACGAAGGCCGCCCTGCGGCTCGCCGGCTGGCTCGACGGCTACGGGTCCGACATCGCGCTGCCCGATGTCGCCCACACCCTGGCGATGCGCCGCTCCCACCTGCGCGAGCGCCTGGCGGTCGTGGCCTCCACCCGCGCGGAGTTGGTCGAGCGGCTCTCCGCGGCGGCCGACGGGGCCGCCACCGCCGCCGTCGTCGAGGGCACCGCCTCGACCGGAGACGGTGCCGTCTTCCTGTTCTCCGGCCACGGTTCGCAGTGGGCCGGCATGTGCCGGAACCTCCTGGACCGGGACCCCGCGTTCACCGCCGTCATCGACCGGCTCGAACCGGTCGTCGCCGCGGAGTCCGGCTTCTCCCTGCGCCGGACCCTCTCCGGCACCCGCCTGGTCGAGGGCATGGACCACGTCCAGCCGGTCGTCTTCGCCGTCCAGGTCGCGCTGTGCGCCATGTGGGCCGGCTACGGAGTGCGTCCGGCCGCGGTGATCGGGCAGTCCATGGGCGAGGCCGCCGCCGCGGTCGTCTCCGGCGCCCTGACGCCGGAGGACGGAGCACGGGTGATCTGCCGCCGCTCCCGGCTGAACGTGCGCCAGGCCGGCCTGGGCCGGATGGCCTCGATCGGCCTTCCCCGCTCCGACGTCGAAGCGGCGATCACCCGCAGCGGTGT
Organism: Kitasatospora sp. NPDC056783; assembly: GCF_042789895.1. Classification (NCBI taxonomy): domain Bacteria; kingdom Bacillati; phylum Actinomycetota; class Actinomycetes; order Kitasatosporales; family Streptomycetaceae; genus Kitasatospora; species Kitasatospora sp. NPDC056783. The sequence goes on along the minus strand of NZ_JBHUAF010000100.1, from coordinate 10,096 downwards.
GCCCGGGGTGAGCGTGGCCGTGGTCTCCTCCCCGCGCGCCACCGTGATCGGCGGCGACCGGGACGCCGTCGAGCGGCTCGTGCGCGCCCTGCGGGAGGACGACGTCGCGGCGACCTTCGTCAACGTCGACATCGCCGCGCACACCGCCCACATGGACCCGATCCTCGACGAGATGCGCACCGCCCTGGCCGGCGTGGACCCGCACACCCCGCAGGTCCGCTTCTACACCACCGTCCACGAGGACGCCCGCCGCGCCGTGCCACTGGACGCGGACTACTGGGTGGCGAACCAGCGCAGGCCGGTCCTGCTGTCCTCCGCCGTGCGGGCGGCCGTCGAGGACGGCTTCCGCCGGTTCGTGGAGATCAGCCCGCACCCGCTCCTCGCCCACGCCGTCCACGCCACGGCCGAGTCCCTCGGCGACGACCCGGTCGACGTCGTCGCCTCCCTGGTCCGCGACACCGACGAACACACCGCCTTCCTCGGCCAGGTGGCCGCCCTGCACTGCGCCGGCCACCCGATCGACTGGCCGGCGAGGTACCGGGACGCGGCCCTCGCCGAGGTGCCCACGATGAGCTGGGAGCGCACCGAGCACCGGATCGCCCCCTCACCGCTGCGCGGCGCCCTCACCGCCGTGGGCAACGGTACGGACGGAGTCCTGACGGGCGTCCACCTGACCGACCCGAGCAGCCCCCGGCGCCACCTGTGGCACCGGACCCTCACCCGCACCACCCTGCCCTGGCTGGACCAGCACCGCGTCAACGACGTGCCCGTGCTGCCCGGTGCGGCGATGGCGGAGATGGCCCTCGCCTGCGCCGCGGACGTGTTCGGCGCCCGCCCGTGCGACGTCGAGGTCCGTGACCTCGACCTGCGGCGACTGCTCTCCCTCGGCGAGAGCCGAGAGGTGACCGCGGTGGCCACCGCCTTCGGACCCGCCACCGCCGCCTGGGAGTTGAACGCGGCGGAGCCCGACGGCGCCCTCGGCACCCACGCGCGGGCCCGGCTCCACCGGACCGGGGACGACCTCCCGCCCCTGCCCGTGGACATCGGCTCCCTGCTGGCCGCTCCGGCGGACGCCGTCGAGCCGACCGAGCTCTACCGCCGGATGCGCGAGGACCGCGGCATCACCCACGGGCCGGCGTTCACCGGCATCACGCGCCTGCGCCTGCTCCGCGGCACGCGTGAGCCACAGGCGCTCGCCGACGTCGAGCTGCCGTCCGCCGGGCGCGCGGGAAGCCGGGGCCTGCACCTGCATCCCGTCCTGCTCGACCTCTGCCTGCAGGCGGTGGGCAGCACCTGGCTGGCGAGCCACCCCGTGCCTCCCGGCGGCATGCTCCCGCGCCGCCTGGGCAGGATCAGGGTCCTCGGCGACACCGGTCGGGCCGCGCACGCCCTCGTACGGCTCACCGACGTCGGCGACCGGTCCTGCACCGCCCACTGCCTGCTGACCGACGCCACCGGCACGGTCCTCGCCGAGGCGGACGCGATCGAGTGCGTCAACGTCTCCCTCCAGGACGGCGAGGACCTCTTCGACCGGTACACGCTCGACGTCGTCTGGGACGAGGTGCCGCGTCCCGCCGCGTCCGGCGCCGAACCCGGCCGTTGGGAACTCCACCCCGAGAGCGACCGCGGCGACGAGGCGGCGGAGCTCGGAGCGGCCCTGGAGGAGTCCGGCGCCACCGCCGTCCTCCACCCCGCCGGGCGCGCCCCCGGCCCGCCCGGCGCCGGTACCCGCGCCGTGGTCTACCTGCCCTCCCTCGCCGGACCGGCCGACCCGGCCACGAGCGCCCGCACCAACGCCGAACACCTCCTCCGCCTCGCCCAGCGCCTGGTCGGCGCCGCAGCCGCCACACCCCGGCTGTGGGTACTGAACCGCGGCTCCCAGCACGTCCTGCCCGGCGACACCCCCGACCTCCGCGGCTCCGGCCTGCGCGGCGCCCTGCGCGTCCTCGCCCTGGAACAGTCCGCGCTGCACCCCACCCACCTGGACACCGACGGGGGAACGACCGCCCGGGACCTCGCCCGCGAACTGCTGACCTGCCCCGACACCCAGGACGACATCGCCCACCGAGCGGGCGGCCGCTACCTCGCCCGCCTCGTCCACCGCCCCCTCGGGCCCGGCGACCGCGTCCGCGCCCACGTGAACTGGCGCACCCAGGGCGCCAAACTGCTCCGGGGCCCCGGCGGCACCCTCGACGACCTCGAACTGACCGCACTGGCCCCGCGGCCGCCCGGCCCCGGACAGATCCAAGTCGCCCTGCACTCCACCAGCCTGAACTTCGTCAACGTCCTCAAGGCGGTCGGCACCTACGAACAGCTGCTCTCCCGGGGCGGCGCCGTCCCGCAGACGGTGTTCGACGGCGCGGGCACCGTCACCGCCGTCGGCCCCGGCGTGCGCACCGTTTCCGTCGGCGACCTCGTCGCCGTGCCGGCCGGCTGGGCCGACGACCGCGACACCCTGATGGCCTCCCGCGTCACCGTCCGCGCCGACTGGGCCATCCCGCTGCGCGGCCCCGAGGACCTCCGCCACGCGGCCGCACTGCCCATCGCCCACCTCACCGCCTGGTACGGACTGCGCCACCTCGGCCGGCTCGCCGAAGGCGAACAGGTGCTGATCCACTCCGCGTCCGGCGGCGTGGGACTGGCCGCGATCAACATCGCCCGGCTGACCGGGGCCGAGGTGCTCGCCACCGCCGGCACCGGACGCAAACGGGACTACCTGCGTTCACTCGGCGTCCGGCACGTGATGGACTCCCGCAGCCTCGACTTCGCCGAGGAGGTCCGCACGATCACCCGGGGCCGCGGAGTGGACGTCGTCCTCAACTCCCTGACCGGACCGGCCCAGGCCGCGAGCCTCGAACTGCTCGCCCGCAGGGGCAGGTTCATCGAGATCGGCAAACGGGACATCTACGAGAACACCCACCTCGGGCTCCTCCCCTTCCGGCGCAACATCGGCTTCAGCAGCGTCGACATCGCACTGCTCCTGAACGAGGAACCCGACCTCATCGCCGCACTCGTCCAGGAGATCGGCCGGGCGTACACCGCGGGCCTGCTGCCCCCGCTGCCCGTGGCCACCTCCCCCGTCGCCTCGGCACCGGAGGTCTTCCGCACCATGGCCGCGGCCCGCCACACCGGCAACCTCGCCCTCCGGTGGCCCACCGACGGGCAGACCGAACTGCCCGTCCTCCCCACCGACGTCGAACCGGTCCGGCCGCACGCCTCCTACCTCATCACCGGAGGACTCGGCGGCCTCGGCCTGGACGTCGTCCAGTGGCTCGCCGACCACGGAGCGCGCACCCTCGTCCTCAACTCCCGCTCCGCACCGGGCACCCGGGCCCGCCGGGTCATCGACGGCCTCACCGCGCGCGGCGTGCGCGTCACCGTCGTCCGGGGCGACCTCCGCGAACCCGACACGGCCCGACGCCTGGTCGCCACGGCCGAGTCCACGGGCCACCCCCTGCGCGGCGTCCTGCACGCCGCCGCCGTGGTCGAGGACGCCGTCCTGGAGAACATCGACACCGCCCGACTGCACCGGGTCTGGAACGCCAAGGCCCTCGGCGCCTGGAACGTCCACGAGGCGACGAAGGAGCGGCAACTGGACTGGTGGATCAACTTCGGCTCCGTCGCCGCCGTCATCGGCCAGCCCGGACAGACCTGCTACGCCGCCGCGAACTCCTGGCTGGACGAGTTCACCCACTGGCGGCGCGCGCAGCGGCTGCCCTGCACGAGCATCGTGTGGGGCCCCTGGTCCGGCCACGGCCGGGGAACCGCCGTCGAGGCCCTCGGCTACACCATGATCTCCCCCGAACAGGGCATGGCGGCCTTCGCCCGGATCGTCACCGGCTCCGGTCGAGCCCTCACCGTCCACGCCCCGCACGACCTCGACCTCCGCCTCTACCTGCACCCCGACGCGGCCCACCTCGCCTACTACGCCGCGATCCCCCGCGCCGACGGCCCCGCCCAGGAGACCGGGACCTTCCTGTCCGACTGGAAGGCCCTCACCGATCCGGCCCGGCGCACCACGGCCCTGCTCGACCGGATCAGACACGACGCCGCGGCCGTGCTGCACTGCCGGGCCGACAGCGTCGAGGACCGCACCCCGTTCGTCGCGCTCGGCCTGGACTCCCTGCTCGCGATCCAGCTCCGCAACCGCCTGGTCCACGAACTCGGCGTCCAACTGCCCACCACCGCCCTGTGGACCCACCCCACCCCGGCGGACCTGGCCGAACTCCTCACCGGCCGCCTGCCGGAATAGAAGGGAGACCCGGTGAACACCTGCCCCGTCCTCGTCGTCGGCGCGGGCCCGTGCGGACTCACCGCCGCCTGCGAACTGCTGCGCCACGGCACGGCGGTCCGCATCGTCGACGCCCGGCCCCGGCCCGCGCCCGGGTCCCGCGCCATCCTGCTGTGGCCGCCCCAGCTCGCCCTCCTCGCCGACCACGGACTCCTCGACGAAGCGCTCGCCCTGGGCAGGCGCCCGAAGGCCTTCACCTACGGCACCGGCCCCCGGCGCCTGGCCCGCTTCCCCTTCACGACGGACACCGCTCCCCTGGTACTGCCCCAGCACCACACCGACCGCCTCCTGGAGGAGGCCCTCACCGCCCGGGGCGCGCGGATCGAGCGCGGCCTGCGGGCCACCGACGTCATCCAGACACCCGACGAGGTGCGGATCAGCCTCACCGACGGGAACGGCAGGACCAGCACCATCCGCACGCCCTGGCTGATCGGCGCGGACGGAACCCGGTCCACCGTCCGCACCGCCCTCGGCATCCCCGCCACCCGCACCCGGGCGGCCACCCGCTTCCTGCTCGCCGAGGGCACCCTCACCCCCGAACCACCGGCCACCGACATCGAATACGTCCTCACGCCCCGGGGAGCGCTCCTCATCGCGCCGCTCCCCGACGGCCGTCACCGGGTCGCCGGAACCATGGACGGGGCCATCGGGCCCGACAGCGAGGGCCTCCGGGCGATCCTGCGCCGCAGCGGGCGCGACCTGTCCATGGACGACCTCACGCTCCTGACCGAGTTCACCTCCCAGGAGTCCCTGACCCAGCGGATGCGCACGGGCCGCGTGTTCCTCGTCGGAGACGCCGCCCACACCCACTACCCCGTCGGCGGGCAGGGAGCGAACCTCGGCATGCAGGACGCCCGCAACCTCGCCTGGAAACTCGCCGGCGTCATCGACCGGCGACTGTGCGACGCCGTCCTCGACACCTACGACCCCGAGCGGCGGGCCGTCGCCCGGCAGGTCCTGCGCATGACCGGCCTGGTCGCCCGCGTCGCCCTGCTGGGGCCGCCCTGGAACAGTGCCCGCAACCTCGCCCTGAAGGCGACCGCGGGCGTCCCGGCCCTCCAGGGCTGGTACACGGCCACACTCGCCGGCCTCAGGAGCCCCTACCCCCGCACCGCCCTGGGCGCACCCCCGCCCGAGCGGCCCCGGCGGCCGGGCCGCCTGTCACCCGCTTCCGCGGTGGGACTGCCCTGCCCCGACTGGGCACGGACGCAGCAGCCCACCATCACCTACCGGCTCGTCACGCGCGGCGTGGCCCGCTCCCCGCTGCGCGCCAGGGCCGACGAGCTCGCGCACGGCCATCCCCTCGCCACCCGCCAGCACGTCAGCGCACCGGGCGAGCAGTGCCTCCTCGTCCGCCCCGACGGATACACCGCCTGCGCGGCGGACACCACGCGGCTGACCGACGTGGGGCGCCTGCTGGACGACCTCACCGCCCGACCGGCCGAACCCCGCCCCACACCGACGATGGAGGACCCATGAACATCCCGGCCGAACGGGACGACGTGTTCCGCACCTGGGCCACGTCCCTGTGCACCAACGACATCGACGCGTACCTGTCGTGCTTCGCCGACGACCTGCGCCTGGAGGACATCGCCCTGGAAAGCGTCGTCCAGGACAAGGCCGTGCTCCGCGGGGACGTGCGCGCCTGGTTCGACGCGTTCCACGACGAACAGCTCACCCTCGACGGCTACCTCGTCGGCCAGGACGACGAGATCGGCACCAAGTGGACCCTGTCGGCCACCGTCGTCGGCCACTTCCCCCGGCTGACGGAGCATGCCGTCATGGGACGCCGGTTCACCAAGCACGGCCTGAGCGTCTTCACCTTCGCACCCGACGGACGGTTCCGCACCGAGGTCTCCTACTGGAACCTCACCACGATCATCCGACAGATCACCTGAACGTCCCCCGCCCCGCACCGCCCCCACCACCGTCCTCACCCGTCACCCGAGCGAAGGAGCCGCCGTGACCCGCACCGCCGGACTCATCGGACTGGGCGTGATGGGCTCCCGCATCGCGCGCCGCATCCTCGACGCCCAGGTCCCGCTCACCGTCTGGAACCGCACCCCCGCCAGGACCGCCCCGCTCCGGGAGGCCGGGGCCACCGTCGCCACCACCCCCGCCCACCTCGCCGGCACCTGCGACGTCATCATCCTGTGCGTCACCGACCGGCACGCCGTCACCGCCGTCGCCCTCGGCCCCGACGGCCTGCGCGCCGCGCCGGGCCTCGGACAGATCGTCGTCGACCACTCCAGCATCTCCCCCGACGCCACCCGGACCGTGGCCGAGGAACTCCGCGCCGCCAACGGGATCTCCTGGCTCGACGCACCCGTGTCCGGTGGCACCCCGGCGGCAGAACGCGGCACCCTCACCGTCATGGCCGGCGGAACCCCGTCCGACCTCGACCGCGTCCACCACCTGCTGCGCACCTACGCCCGGCGGATCACCCTCATGGGCCCCCTCGGCGCCGGACAGGCCACCAAACTGTGCAACCAGGTCATCGTCGCGGCGGGCCTGTGGAGCATCGCCGAAGCCGCCCTCCTCGCCGAAGCCTCCGGGGTCACGCCCGAGCGGCTGATCGGCGGGCTGGCCGGCGGGTTCGCGGACATCCCGCTGCTGCCCCACTTCCTGCCCCACATGCTCGACCCTCGGGACGAGTCCCTGGGAACGCTCACCGACCTCGTGAAGGACCTCGACACCGCGCTCACCGGTGCCGCCACCACCGGAGTCCCCCTGCCGCTGTCCGCGCACCTGGCCGAACTGCTGCGCCTCGCCAACCTGTGGTCCGACCCCCGCGTCGCCGGCAGCTTCATCGGCCTCCTCCGCGGCCCCCGGCACGAGAACACCGAGGACGGCCCGTCATGAGCGCGGCACCCGCCGTGCCGGCGTCCGCCGCCCCCGCACGGCGGCTCGTCACCACCCCGGCGTTCTGGTGGGCACTCACCGGCGTCGTGTTCACCGCGGCCGGGGCCTGGGTCCTGACCAGGTGGGCGGTCGCCGGAGTACACTCCCCGGTCCACGGCGGCGACAGCATCTCGGAGACCCGCCACGGCGTCATCGTCGCCGTCCAGTTCCTCCTCGTCCTCGCGCTGATCGGCTGCGCCGCGCACCTGACCCGCAGCAGCCTGGGCCGCGGGCAGGTCACCCTCTCCGCCGGCATCGCCCTCGGATTCCTGGTCTCCTCCTGGCAGAGCCCGCTGCTCGCCTACCGCGACGTCACCGTCGTGGTGAACCGGCACCTGGTGCACGTCAACTCGTGGGGCCCGTACATCCCCGGCTGGAGCCCTCCCCATCCGGAGCAGCAGATCGAAGCGCCCCTCGCCGTCACGGGCGTCGGGTTCGGCCTGCTCATCCTGTGGGTCTGGGCGCAGGCGGTTCCCGGCCTCAAGATCGTCGAACGCTTCCCCCACTGGGGACCGCTGCGAATCTGGGCGACCGTCATCGGCCTCGGCGTCGTCACCGACGCCCTGATCGAAGCGGCCTGGCTCAACACCGGCGTCTACTCCTACGCGCGTGCCTGGCGGCCGCTGACCCTCTTCGCCGGTCACTGGTACGACATCCCGCTGACCGCCGCGGTCACGGCGACGGTCTTCACCACCCCCTTCGTCGTCATGTGGATCCTGGAACGCACCCGCGGCACCGTCCCGTGGATCTACCGGGGCGCCGAACTCGCCTCCACGCCCACGCGGCAGAACATCGTCCGGGCGCTCGCCGGCATCGGGGCGGGGAACCTCGCCACACTCGTCTACCTGGCGCTGAGCATCCTGTGGGGCATCCACGGCGGCCCCGCACCCACCGACACCCCCTCGTACATGTGGCCCACGGAAACCAGGTGAGCACGGTGGAGACCGACCGACACACCGACGAGGCCCCGGACAACCCGCTCCACCCGGAGTTCTGGGGGAAGCCGACGGGCGAACGCGAGGAGTTCTTCGCACGCCTGCGCGCCGCGAAGCGGCCGGCCGTCTTCCCCTACCGGCCGTCCCGGACCGGTGCCGCCCCCTACGACTTCCACGCCCTCACCCGGCACGCGCAGATCACCGAGGTCTCCCGGCATCCCGACGCGTTCGGCTCCGCACCGTCGAGCAGCACCCTCGAAGACCGCTCCCCCGCCCTCGGCACCACCTCCGAGGGCTCCCTGATGCACCTGGACGCGCCCCGCCACACCGCCCTGCGGCACGTGGTGGCCCACGCGTTCAACCCCCGGGGACTGCGCCACCAGGACGAGATGATCGCCCACGCCGTCCGCGACGTCACCACCGACCTCCTGGAGAAGGCCCCCTGCGACTTCGTCACCGTCGCCGCCTCCCGGCTGCCGCTGCGCGTCATCTGCTCCATCGTCGGCATCCCCGCCACCGAACAGGACGACGTCACCCGCGCCACCGACACCGTCACCGCGATCGCGGACACCACCGACCGCACCGGCCTCGACTCCGTGGCCGAGGCCGTCACCTACTTCGACACCCTCATGGGCGACCTCACCCGGCTCCGGCGCGAGAACCCCACCGACGACGTGGCCACCACCCTCGTACTGGCCACCGTCGACGGCAAACCCCTCACCGACGCCCAACTGGGAGCGTTCCTGCGCATCCTGCTGGTCGGCGGGAACGACACCACCCGCAGCGCCCTGTCCCACATGCTGTACCTGCTGACCGACAACCCCGACCAGAAACGGCTCCTCCTGGAGAACCTGCCGGAACGTCTGCCCTCGGCCGTGGAGGAGACCCTGCGCCACGCGTCCCCGGCCACCTGGATGCGGCGCAACACGATCCGGGACACCGTCGTGGACGGCCACCCCTTCCGGTCCGGAGACCGGATCATCCTCTACTACAACTCCGCCAACCGGGACGAGGAGGTCTTCGACCGGCCCCACACGTTCGACATCAGCCGCCACCCCAATCCCCACCTCGGCTTCGGCGGCCCCAGCCCGCACCACTGCCTCGGCTCCCACCTCGCCCGCCGTGAACTCAACCTGTTCTACCGGGAACTGCTCACCCGCGCGCCCGGAATCCACTCCACCAGCGCCCCCACCCACACCTACTCCGGGCTCATCCACGGCATCGCCGACCTGCGATGCGCCCGGTGACACCGACCGGAGGAACAGGTGACGGACGGGACGACGGACCCCGGCCACGGACCCGGTGGCGACCTCCACCACGGGCGGGGCCGCGGCCCCCTCGGGGGTCTCCAGGGCGCGGCGAGGACCCGGGCGGGGCCGCCGGGTGCGGGCGGTCAGTCCCCCTGGGACCAGGCGGCGACCGGCAGTGACAGGTAGATGCCGAAGTCGGCGAGCCCGGTCGCGGCGTGGACGTTCTCGTGAAGCGTGTCCACGCGCTCCTGGCGGTCGGCCGCCCTGCTGGCGAACCACTTCGACTTGATCTCGATCACCACGGCCAGACCACTGCGGTCCAGCGGGCCCAGCGGCCGGAAGCGGAGCTCGACGTCCCCGGGCCGCAACTCGCCGTCGTACGGCTCCTCGGGGCACTCCACGGCCAGGGACACCAGATGGGGCAGTACCGAACCCAGCTCCCGCAGGGAGGACTCGGGCACGGTGGGCGCATAGGTCACGTCGACGAGCGGCATACCCGAAACCCTAGACGGAGGACCGGGGCGGCGGTAGGGCGCGGCCTCAGCGACCGAAGCGACCGGAGCCGCGGATCGGAGCCGCGGATCGGCCGACGGCACTGGACGGTCTGCGGGAGGGAGCCGGTCGGGCGACTGTCCGCCCCGGGGACCGGTCCGCCCCGGACAATCGCCGGCACTGACGGCCATCCGGCTCGGCTTCGTGCTCACGCTGCGGGCCGGGGC
>NZ_JBHUAF010000099.1:0-24626 GCF_042789895.1 Kitasatospora sp. NPDC056783 | reverse complement strand
ATGTCCGATTTCCGCCAGTCACCCCCCGCCCGGTGCCGCAGACTGGACAACGTGATCGACGACGACATCCGGTACCGAGCCGTGGACAGCCGAGACGCCCGCTTCGACGGGGTCTTCTTCACGGCGGTCACCTCCACCGGCATCTACTGCCGTCCGAGCTGCCCCGCGGTGACTCCCAAGCGCGTCAACTGCGTCTTCTACCCCAGCGCCGCGGCCGCCCAGGGGGCCGGCTTCCGTGCCTGCCGCCGCTGCCGCCCCGACTCCGTGCCGGGCTCGCCCGAGTGGAACCACCGCGCCGACCTGGTCGGCCGGGCGATGCGGCTGATCGGCGACGGCGTGGTGGACCGGGAGGGCGTCGCCGGCCTGGCCGTTCGCCTCGGCTACAGCTCCCGGCAGCTGCAACGCCAGCTGACCGCCGAGCTGGGCGCCGGCCCGATCGCGCTGGCCCGCGCCCGCCGCGCGCAGACCGCCCGTCTGCTCCTGCAGACCACCGAACTGCCCGTCACCGAGATCGCGTTCGCGGCCGGCTTCGCCTCCGTCCGCCAGTTCAACGACACCGTGCGCGAGGTGTACGACCGCACCCCCAGCGGCCTGCGCACCGAGGTCGCCGCCGGCCGCCGTACGGCGACCCCGGCCGGTGGGCTCACCCTGCGCCTCGCCTACCGCGGCGCCCTCGACAGCGACCACCTGATCGACTTCCTCGCCCTGCGCGCCGTCCCCGGCGTGGAGGAGGTCGTCGCCGGTGCGCGCCCCGGCGTGCGCACCTACCGGCGCACCCTCGCGCTCCCGTACGGCCATGGCATCGCCGAGGTGGACGGCCTGGCGCCGGGCCAGCCGCGCACCCGCGGCTGGCTGGACTGCCGGCTGCTGCTCACGGACCTGCGCGACCTGCCGACCGCCGTCCAGCGTCTGCGCATCCTCTTCGACCTGGACGCCGACCCGGTCGCGGTCGACGACCAGCTCGGCGCCGACCCGCTGCTCGGCCCGCTGGTCCGCGAGCGCCCCGGCTTGCGTTCGCCCGGCCACGTGGACCCGCACGAGCTCGCCGTCCGCGCCGTGCTCGGCCAGCAGATCAGCGTCGGCGCCGCCCGTACCCTGGCGGGGCGGCTCGCCGAGAAGTACGGCGCCCTGCTGCCCGAGCCCAGCGGCGGCCTGCGTCTGCTCTTCCCGACCGCGGCGGCCCTGGCCACCGCCGATCCCGAGGACTTCGCGATGCCCGCCGCCCGCCGCCGCGCGCTCACCGGTCTGTGTGCCGCGCTGGCCGAGGGCGTGGTGCGCCTCGACAGCGGGGTCGACCGGGAGGAGGCCGCCGCCCGGCTGCTGGACCTGCCCGGCATCGGCCCGTGGACGGTCGGCTACCTGCGGATGCGGGCGCTGGCCGACCCCGACGTCTTCCTGCCGAGCGACGTCGGCGTCAAACACGGCCTGCTCCGTCTCGGAGCCCCGGGCGACCCGAAGTCCGCCGCCCGCGCCGCCGAGGCCTGGGCCCCGTGGCGCTCCTACGCCGTCCACCGGTTGTGGGCCGGCCTCGCGAGCGGAGCCCCGGGCGGCCCAGGGGGCGTCACTGCGGCGGGCCCCGCCACCAGCACCGCCAGTACCAGCACCGCCAGTACCAGCACCGGAACGGAGAACGACCGAGCATGAGCGCCATCGTCTACACCACCATGGAGAGCCCCTTCGGACGGCTGCTGCTCAGCGGGGTGCTGCCCGAGGACGGCGGACCGGCCGCGCTGGCGACCGTCACCGCGCCCGGTCAGAAGTACGCGCTGGCCGAGCCCGCCGACGACTGGATCCCCGATCCGGAGGCACTCGCCGAGCCGGTGGCGCAGCTGACCGACTACTTCGCCGGCAAGCGCACCGACTTCGACCTCCCGCTCGCGCCGGAGGGCACCGAATTCCGTCGCAGGATCTGGGCCGCGCTGGACGAGATCCCGTACGGCAAGACCGTCACCTACGGCGAACTCGCCGAGCTGGCCGGGCAGGAGCCGCGCATGGTCCGGGCGGTCGGCGGCGCGGTGGGCGCCAACCCGCTGCTGATCGTGCGGCCCTGCCACCGGGTGCTGGGCGCCGGTGGAGCGCTCACCGGCTTCGCCGCCGGGGTGGACCGCAAGCGCTGGCTGCTGGACCTGGAGGGCGGCACCTTGTTCTGACCGCCCCCGCCGGATGGTCGCCCGTGCCGGATGCCCAACTGTGCCGGATGCTCAACCCCGAAGATCCACCCGCCAGTTGTGGCTGCGCATGATCCGTCCGGGCGGGAACTCGAAGTCCGTCTCGCCGAGCAGTGTGAACCCGGCCTTCGCGCAGACCGCGTTGGAGGCGGGGTTGTCCACCGAGGGGAAGGCGTGCAGGTGGCGGTGGGCGGCCTCGTGGCGGGCTGCCGCGACGGCGGCCCGGGTGGCGGCGACCGCGATGCCTCGGCCCTGGAAGCCGGGGAGCACGTTCCACCCCATCTCGTGGACGGTCCGACCCTCCCAGGTCCGGGTGCCGTAGCCGACGGTGCCGACCGCCTCCTCCTCGGGCAGCAGCACGATCCGGTACATGCGGCCGAGCTCGGACGGGACGAAGTCCAGGTAGCGCCGGTGCCGTACGAGCACCTGCTCCTCGCTCTCCGGCCCGCCGACGTGCTTCTTCATCTCCGGGGTGTTGACGCGGCGCAGCAGCGCGAGGTCGTCGTCCGTCCAGGGCTCGATCCGTACGTCGGCGGTACTCATGCCGGGGACGGTAACTCCGGGAGCGCCACGGTCACCAGCGGTTTACTCGGCCGCCGGGCCCTCTCCGGCGGCGGCCGGTCCCTCGCCGCCGGCGCCCGGTGGGAGGTCGCCGCCGGTGCCCGGCTGGGCCAGGGCGCGGGCGAGCTGCTCCAGCGCGGGCAGGGCGCCGATGACCGCCGAGCGGTCGGCCGGGGCGAGGGTGCCGAGCGCGGCGGCGATCCGGCGCTCGTGGGCGCTCTGCCAGTCGTCCAGCTGTCGCCGTCCCGCCGGGGTGAGGGCGATCCGGGCGGTGCGGCGGTCGCCGGGGTCGGCCTGGCGGTCCACGAACCCGGCTTCGAGCAGCTTCCCGACCAGCCCGCTGACGGTGTTGGGCGCGAGCCGCTGCCGCGCGGCCAGCTCGCCGACCCGCAGCGGTGCGGCGGCCAGCGTCTGGAGGAGCTCGACCTGCGCCATGGGCAGGGACTCCCACGGGTAGTCGGTGCGGATGCTGCTGCGCAGCGCGCGGCGCAGCCGGGTGACGGTGTCGGTCAGCCGCCGGGCCTGCTCGACCGCCGGGTCGGGGCTTCCGTTGGCGGGGTCGGGAACGTGTGGTGACGACGGCATGGCGGACAGCGTATCTCCTGGTACGGGGTGGTTCGGCGGCCGGTTCGGGCCCCGGCGCCGCGCTGTGTCGGGGCTCTGTCGCGGAGGTTCGGGGTCGGCGTTCGGGGCCGGCGTTCGGGGTCCGTCGCAGGTGTCTGTCGCGGGGTTCGTCACGGCGTCCGTCCGGCGCCGTCCGCACCGTGGAACGCATCATGTCGTAGAGCGATCTGCTCGTAGAGAGAACATATCTGTATCCGATATATTCGTGACATGAACGCCACCGCCCTTGCCTCGCGGCTGCTCAGCGAACGGCCCAGGCCTCGCGGCGTCGCCGGCTGGCCCCACGCCCACTGGCTGGCCGTCGGCACGGTCTGCCTCGGCGCCTTCCTCGGCCAGCTCGACGCCAGCGTCATCGCGCTGGTCTTCCCCGCACTCGGCCGGCACTTCGACGCGAGCTTCGCCGCCGTCGAGTGGGTCGCCCTCGCCTACCTGCTGGTCCTGGTCGCCCTGCTGGCGCCCGTCGGCTGGCTGTCCGACCTGGTCGGCCGCAAGACCATGTACATCGGCGGCTTCGCGGTCTTCGGCCTCTCCTCGCTCGGTGCGGGATTCGCCGGCGGCCTCTGGGAGCTGGTCGGCTGCCGGGCGGTCCAGGCGGTCGGCGCCGCGATGATGCAGGCCAACAGCGTCGCCCTGGTCGCGCGCGGTGTCCCGGAGCACGCGATGCGGCGCGCGCTCGGCATCCAGGCCTCCGCCCAGGGCCTCGGCCTGGCGCTCGGGCCGAGCCTCGGCGGACTGCTGGTGGAACACGCCTCGTGGCGCTGGGTGTTCTGGGTCAACGTGCCGATCGCGGTGTTCGGCATCCTGGCCGGCTGGTTCCTGCTGCCCCGCACCCGGACGGCGACCGCCCCGGCCCCTGTTCCGGCCCGCGCCCCGGCCCGCGTCCCCGCGCCCGTTCCCGCAGCTGTCCCGTCGCCCCGGAGGCGCGCCCCGGCCCCGGCCCCGGCTCCGGCCCTGGCCCCGGCCCCGGCCCCGGCTCGTCGGGACGACGCCCGCTTCGACCTGCCCGGCATGCTGCTGCTCACCGGCGCGACCACCGCGCTGCTGCTCGCCCTGTCCACCGCCTCCGGCCTGCCCCTGCCCGGCTGGGCGGTGGCCGCGCTGCTGCTCGCCTCCGCCACCCTGACCCTGGCGCTGGTGCGCCAGGAGCGGCGGGCCGCCCGGCCGATCCTGGCACCCGGACTGGTCAACACCCCGGGCGTGCGCTCGGGTCTGCTGGTCGCCCTGATCGGCTACCTGCTGCTGTTCTGCCCGCTGGTGCTGGGACCGGTGCTGCTCACCGGTGCGGGCATGTCGACGGCCCGCGCGGGCCTGGTGATCACCCTGCTGCCCGCCGCGTTCGCGTTCGCCGCGACGGTCGGCGGCGGACTGCTGCCCCGGGGCTGGTCGGACGTGACCAGGTGCCGCTTCGGCGCGCTGACCGCGGCGGCCGGACTGCTGCTGTTCGCCCTGCTGCCGGCCTCGGGCGTGGCGGCGGCCCCGCTGCTGGTCGCCGGCTACGGGCTGGGTCTGCTGCTGCCCGCCAACAACGCACTGGTGATGCGGGCGATACCGGCGCAGTGTTCGGCGGTCGGCGGCGGCATGGTGAACATGGCGCGCAGTCTCGGTACGGCGCTCGGCATGGCGCTGTCCGTCCTCGGTGTCCACCTGGCGGGCGCCGCGTCCGGTGGGCGGACGGTGTTGTTCGTCCTCGCCGCCGTCGCGGCGGCGGCCGCGCTGCTCACCCGGCCCGTCCGGCGCTGAGGCCGGTTCGGGTCCGAAGCCGTGCGGCGGCGAGGCCCGCGCGGCGCGCGAATTCCTCATCCAACGGCCGTGCCGGCCGCCCGAGTTCGGCCGCACCCGGATCTTCGCGGCCCGCGAACAGCCGCTCGGGCCTCCTCAGCTCCCGGCCGGGGCGTTCAGGGCGTCCTGGGCCCGGTTCAGGCCGCGCCGCACCAGCGTCTCCAGGGCGTCCGCACAGCGGTCCAACTCGCCTGGCATGGTGGCTAGTTCCTCGTCCGAGAACTTCTTCAGCACGAAGTCCCCGACGCTCTGGCCCTTCGGCGGCCGGCCGATGCCGAACCGCAGGCGGACGAAGTCCCGGGTGCCGAGCACCTCGCCCACCGAGCGGACCCCGTTGTGGCCACCGGGCCCGCCGCCGCGCTTGAGCCGGGCGGAGCCGTACGGGAAGTCCAGGTCGTCCTGCACCACCACCAGTCGCTCGACCGGGACGCCGTGGCGACGCAGCAGTCCGGCGACCGGGCGACCGGACAGGTTGATGGACCACCACAGCGGCTTGGCCAGCAGCACCCGGTGGCCGTCGACGCCGATCTCGGCCACCAGGGTGGCGAGGCCGCGCCGGCGGAACCGGGTGCCGTGCCGCTCGGCCAGCCGGTCCACGGCCAGGAAGCCCGCGTTGTGCCTGGTCAGCCGGAACCAGGGGCCGGGGTTGCCCAGTCCGGCGATCAGCCAGGGGGCGTCGGTGGTCATGCGGAGGTTCTCCAGGAAGCAGGAAGCAGGAAAGCGGGGACGGCCGGGGCGCGGCGGGGGCGGTACGGGACCGTCCCCGCCGGCGCCCCGGCCGTCCGGGGAACGTGCGGAACGTGCGGGGCGTGCGGGAGACCGCTCAGGAGGCGGGCACGCCGGGAGCGGCGCCGCGTTCCTTGAGCATGTCGGTCATCAGCTCCAGTTCGGAGGACTGGGCGATCACCATCGACTGCGCGAGCCGCTTCTCCGACTCGTTCTTGGCCATGTCGACGTAGCCCTGGGCCATCTCGACGCCGCCCTTGTGGTGCTCGATCATCAGCTGGAGGTAGAACACCTCGGCGTCCCGCCCGCTGAGCGTGCGCAGCTTCGCGATCTGGGTGTTGGTGGCCATGCCCGGCATCAGCGAACCGTCGTGGGCCTGGTACTCGTGGCCCATCTTCATCCACACCATCGGGGCGGCGGGCGCGTGCTGGGACAGGCCCCACTGGTCCAGCCAGCCCATCATCATCCCGCGCTGGTTGGCCTGGGTGTTGATGATGTCGAAGGCCAGGGTGCGGGTCGGCTCGTCGGAGGTGCGGTCCCGGACGACGAACGACAGGTCCACCGCCTGCTGGTGGTGGGTCGCCATGTCGCGGGCGAACCCGGCCTCGGGCGAGTCGTCCGCCGGGACGGACAGCGTGGACGAGCCGGACGCCGAGCTCCCGCTCGCCACCAGGGCCGGGACCCCGAGCGCCAGTGCCACGGCGGCGGCCAGCGCGGCCGGCCACCACACGCGCCGACGGTGGGCGCCGCCGCCCGCCTCGACGGAGTCCGCCACCGGTTCCGGGGAGGCCCCGTCCGGGCGGCCCGCGTCGGCGGTCACATCTGCCCCATGGTGCAGGAGGCGCCCGGCTCCTGGGTCTGCTTGCCCTGGACGTACTTGGTGAAGAACTCCTCCACCCGCGGGTCGCTCGCGTTGTCCACGGTCAGCTGGGTGCTCCAGGCGTTCAGGGTGATGGTGCCCTGCTCGTCCGGGTACGGGCTCATCATCGAGTACGGGGTCTTCTTGACCTTGTCGGAGAGGAGCTTGATGTCGTCCGGGGTGGCCTTGCTGTTGTACGTCACCCAGACCGCGCCGTGCTCCAGCGAGTGGACGGCGCGCTCGTTCTCCAGCGGCTGGTCGTAGACGTGGGCCATGCAGTCCGCCCAGATCGCGTTGTGGTCGCCGCCGACCGGCGGGGTCATCGGGTAGGTGACCTTCTCCTTGACGTGGGTCCGGCTCAGTTCGCCGAAGGTCTTCACGCCCGGGATGTCCGCGTTGGCGGCGGCTTCCTTGTCCTTCTTCTTCTGGCTCTGGTCCATGACGATCCAGGTGCCGGTGGCGATCGCGCCGATCACCAGCACGCCGGCCGCCACCGAGGCGATGATCTTGTTGCGGCGGTCGCGGCGCTGCTCGGCGGCGCGCAGTTCGGCGATCCGGGCGCGACGGTCGCCGGGCTGCTGCTTGCCGCCGGGCTTGTTGGACTGCTTGGAAGCGGAACCCATGATGGTCGTCCTTGTCCCCGCCGCACCGGTCGGTGGCGGCGGTCAGGTGGAGTGAGCGGAAGGGCGGAACCGTCGGCGGACGTGCCGACGGCGGGCCCCGCTCAGGACCGGTGGACTTGGAGTTCGTGCAGGTCGGGTACCGGGTGAGAGCCGTCCAGCAGGCCGGCGGGCACCACCCGGTGCGGCGCCTCGGGCGCGGCCGGGGTGAGCGGTGACACCGCGGGCTGCGGCTGCGGCGGCGGGTTCGGCAGCTGGGCGTCCTGTGGGCAGTACGGGTGGCTGGAGCAGCCGTTGTTGCGCGGCGGCTGGCCGTCGGCGGTGCAGAGGATCCAGTGCCCCTGCTCCTCGGCCGTCCGGTGGTGCTCCGTGGGCCCCGTGGACTTGGCGACCTTCGCGGCGCGGCCGGGGCGGGAGGTCTGCCCGGTGGCGACCTGGACGCTGACCACGCTGACGACGGTGACGGCGCTCGCCACGGCCTGGGGCGACGTCGGACGGCCGGGGCCGTCCGCGGCCTTCGCCGGGCCCGCGCACGGCAGCAGCGTCAGCAAGGTGACGAGCAGCAACACCAACAGCCCGGCTGCCGGGCGGCCCGCGGACGCGGCCCTCCCCGGTCGGGGCGAGCTGGGGGCCGACGCGGTCATGCGGACATTTAATCAGCCGAACGAGTGATGCGATGCCCCCCATCGGCCCCCATTTTCCGCGGCCGACACACCCGGATGGCCAGGAAACGCCCTGCTCCGGACACATCCGGCAAGCACGGACGGAACGGAAGCGGACGAACGGGTGACGCACCCGCGGAGGGGCCGGCGAAGCGCCTGGTGAGGGTGGTGGCCGGGACTTTCCGGTGGGTGACCGGTTGTCGTCGAAACCCGGACAGGGTCGTCGCAGGTGGAGAACAATGTCGTCCAGCCCGGCCCGCCCGGGGGCGGCGCGACCACGGAACGACCAGGAGCCGCCAGATGAGCAAGCAGGGTGCACCCGCACAGCCGCACCGGCCGGACGACGGCTGGTGGGACGCCGTCTACGACGGTCCGGCGGGCACCCTCCCCGACACCCCGCACGCCGACCCGGGGGACGGCAGCGTGGACGACTGGTTCGACACGGCGGTCGGGGTGATCGGCGGAGCGTCCGGGATCGGACGGCAGCGGACCTCCTCGGAGACCCACCGGTTCCCGGCCCCGGCCTCCGCCGACGGCGCACCGAAGGAGCCGGCGCCGGAGCCGGAGCTGGAGCCGGAGTTGAGGCCCGTACCGGAGCCGGAGTTGAAGCCGGAGCCGGAGCCGGAGCCGGTGTCCCAGCCCGTACCGGAGCCGGAGGCCGTACCGGTCCTGTTGGAGAAGCCCGAACCGGCGCCCGAGCCCGAGCCGGTCGCTGCCGAGGGGCCCGAGGCCGTCAGCGAACCCGAGGCCGTCGGCGAACCCGCGGCACCCGCGGAACCCGAGACCCCCGCCGTCGCCGTCGCCGTCACCCCCGAGCCCGAGCCCGTCCACACCCCGGAACCCGACCCGGAGCCGTCACCCCCGACCGCGGCCGTCACCGACCCCCGGCTGTCCATCCGCGCCCCGCTCGCCGACGGTGGCGCGGCCGTCCCGCACGTCGGCGAACGCCCTCCGACGTACGGGCCCGAGCCGACGGCCGTACCCGAGGCGGACCCGGGTGCCCTGCGCGCGGTCGTCCCCGACACCGTGCTGGAGGGCGCGCAGTACGGGGCGTCCGTGCTGCGCGCCGCCTCCGTCCGGGGTGACTCCGCCCGCTACCGGGGAGAGCCGCGCCGCGACGCCCTGCTGGTCACCCGGTTCGGCGAGGGCGCCGACGGTCTGCTGCTCGCCGTCCTCGGCGGCCTGGACCGTACCGGCGGCGCCGAGGACGGGACGGTCACCCCGGAGGCGGTCGCGGCGGCCACCGGGGAGGCCTGCCACCAGCTCGCCGCCGCGATCGGGCGCAGCCGGGCCGGCCTGGCCGCCGACCTGCGCGACGGCGCCCGCGACCGGCTCCGCTACGGCCTCCAGCGCCTGGCCACCGGCGCGGCCGCCCCGCTGCGGGCCCTGGCGCCCGGGAAGGAGGGGGACGGCACCCCGTCCCCGGCCTCGCTGCACTGCCTGCTGGTCTCGCTGGACCCGGAGGCCGGCTACCGCGCGGCCTTCGGTGTCGGCCCGGGAGGGCTCTACCTGCTGCGTTCCGGCCACTGGATCGACGCCTACGCGGCTCGTCTGCTGCACCACCCGGACGGTCAGCCGCCGGTGTCCGACGCCCCGGTCCCGGGCCCGCGCCCGTTTCGTTTCCGGCTCGTCCCGGCGACCCCGGGCGACATACTCCTGCTCTGCACCCCGGGCCTCGCCCGGCCCGTCGCCGACGAGCCGGCCGTCGCCCACTTCCTCTCCACCCACTGGGCCCATCCCCATCCCCCGGGCACCGTGGACTTCCTCCGCCAGGTCCAGGTCCGTGCCAAGGGCTACGCCGACGACCGCACCGCCGTCGGCGTCTGGACCGAGTGAACCCGCCCGAGTGACCCCACCCGAGTGACCCCGCCCCCGGGAGCGGCCTCCGCCCGACCTGCCGCGCGGGAAGCCGACCCGGTCGACTTCCGGTTCGGCGGCGAGTCCGACTCGTGCGCGAGGTGGCTCAGGTGCGCAGGAGGATGTTCGTGACGGCGGTGGCCTGAGCGAGGGCGGCGGGGCGGTCGGCGTCGGGGAGGCCGATGGCGATGGGGACGGAGAGGCCGTCGAGCAGGGCGCGGATCTGCAGGGCGCGGTCGGCGGCGGGGCCCGGGGTGAAGTGGCCCGTGGCGGTGCCCTCCTCGATGAGGGTGACCAGGTCGGCCTGCCAGGGCGCCTCGATCTCCTGCTGGCCCTGGCGGATCTCGGCGCTCGCGGGGGAGCGGCCCCACACTTCGACCCAGAGGATCCAGCGCGGGTCGCCCGCTCCCTCCGGCAGGTAGAGGCGCAGGTAGGCGTCGAGCCGTCGCCAGGGGTCGAGGGCGTGGTCGGTGAGGGTCTCGCGGCGGCGGGTGCCGAGCTGGTCCTCGCTCCAGCGGAGGGTCTCCAGCAGCAGTTGGTCCTTGCTGCCGAAGTAGTAGAGCAGGTGTCCGGCGCTCATCTGGAGCTGCTTGCCGAGCCCGGCCATGGTGAGTTTGGCGAGTCCGTGTTCGGCGATCGCGGCCCGGGCGGTGGCGAAGACCTCCTCGCGGGGGCGCGCGGGCCGGCGCGGGCGGGGGTCGGCCATCTGCGGATCTCCTCGGTGGGCGGGGCTCGGAAGGCTACCCGGGCGGGCGCGCGGGGCGCCCGCCCGGGTGGGGCCGGTCCCGGCGGTCAGAGCGCCTTGGGCTGCTGCTGGGTGATGCAGTGGACACCGCCCCCGTTGGCGAAGATCTCGCGGGCGTCGACGAGTTCGACGGTGCGGCCCGGGTAGGCCTCGGCGAGGATGCCGGCGGCCTCCTGGTCGCGCGGGTCGTCGAAGGCGCAGAGGACGACCGCGCCGTTGGCCACGTAGTGGTTGATGTAGGAGTAGTCGACCGGTTCGCCGTCCTCGTCCAGCACGACGGTGGGGGCGGGTACCTCGATGACCTCCAGCGGCCGGCCCTGGGCGTCGGTCGAGGCGCGCAGGACGGCGACGAGGTCGCGGCAGACCTTGTGGTCCGGGTGCGAGGGGTCGGGCTGGACGTGGGCGACCACGACGCCGGGGCGGACGAAGGAGGCGACGATGTCGATGTGCCCGCGGGTGCCGAACTCGTCGTAGTCGCGGGTGAGTCCGCGCGGCAGCCAGATCGCCTTGGTGGTGCCGAGGAAGGCGTGCAGCTCGGCCTCGACCTGCTCCTTGGTCCAGTCCGCGTTGCGGCCCTCACCGAGCTGGACGGTCTCGGTGACCAGCACCGTGCCCTCGCCGTCGACGTGGATGCCGCCGCCCTCGTTGATCAGCCGGGAGGCGAATCGCCGAACCTCCGTCAGTTCGCTGATGTGCTCGGCGATGTGCTGGTCCTTGTCCCAGCGCGCCCAGGACTGCGCGCCCCAGCCGTTGAAGATCCAGTCGGCGGCGGCCAGCGAGCCCTTGCCGTCGATCAGGAAGGAGGGGCCGATGTCGCGCATCCACGCGTCGTCGAGCGGCCGCTCGACGATCTCGACCTTCTCGGAGACGTACCGGCGGGCGTCCGCCGTCTCACCGGTGTTGACGATCAGCGTCACCGGCTCGTACCGGACGACGGTGTCGGCGACGGCGGCCCAGGCCTGGCGGGCGGCGTGCAGCTGCTCGGGGCCGTCGAAGGTGGGGTTGGCGGTGGGGAAGGCCATCCAGGTGCGGTCGTGCGGGTGCCACTCGGCGGGCATCCGGTAGCCGAGGGCGGCGGGGGTGGCGGTGGTCATGGCGGAGTCCTAAGCGGGTCGGGGTCCCGGGCGGGCCGGGGTCCCAAGCGGGTCAGAGGAAGTAGAGGCGGCTGAGTGAGACGCTGTCGGCCGGTTCGGAGCGCAGTGGTGAGCCGTCCAGGGAGACCAGCCCGGTCTCGGTGACCTCGACGTGGCCGACGCGGGCGTTGCGCACCATGTCGCGCGGCCCGATGCCGCGGGTGCCCCGCACGCCGACCCGGCGGCGGCGGGTGGGCAGTCCGTCGGCGGGGCGGTCGAGGTAGGAGCCGTCGGCGGCGGCCTGGGCGACGAAGGCCACCGAGATGTCGGCGGCGGTCGCGCCGTGGGCGCCGAACTGCGGTCCCAGGACGAGCGGTTCGCAGCGGTCGGTGGAGGCGTTCGGGTCGCCGACCACGCCGTACGCGGGGAACCCGGACTTGAGGATCAGCTGCGGTTTGGCGCCGAAGTGGTCCGGGCGCCACAGCACGATGTCGGCGAGCTTGCCGACCTCGATCGAGCCGACCTCGTGCGCGAGGCCGTGGGCGATGGCGGGGTTGATGGTGAGCTTGGCGATGTAGCGCAGCACCCGCTCGTTGTCGTCGCTGCTCTCGACGGTGCCGAAGCCGCCGTCGAGCGGGCCGAGTTCGGCCTTCATCTTCCCGGCCATGGCGAAGGTGCGGCGCACCGTCTCGCCGGCCCGGCCCATGCCCTGGGCGTCGGAGGAGGTGATGCCGATGACCCCGAGGTCGTGCAGCACGTCCTCGGCGCCCATCGTGCCGGCCCGGATGCGGTCGCGGGCCATGGCGGCGTCGCCGGGCAGGTCGGTCTTGAGGTCGTGGGCGGAGACGATCATGTCGAAGTGCTCGCCGAGCGCGTCCCGGCCGAACGGCAGTGTCGGGTTGGTCGAGGACCCGATGACGTTGGGCACGCCCGCCATCTTCAGGACGTTCGGGACGTGCCCGCCGCCGCAGCCCTCGATGTGGAAGGCGTGGATGGTCCGGCCTTCGAGGACCTTCAGGGTGTCCTCGACCGACAGGCACTCGTTCAGGCCGTCGGTGTGCAGGGCGACCTGGACGTCGTACTCCTCGGCGACCCGCAGCGCGGTGTCCAGCGCGCGGGTGTGCGCGCCCATGTCCTCGTGCACCTTGAAGCCGGACGCGCCGCCCTCGGCCAGCGCCTCGATCAGCGGGGCCTCGTCGGAGGACGAACCGCGGCCCAGGAAGCCGATGTTGACGGGCCAGGCGTCGAACGCGTTGAAGGCGTGGCGCAGCGCCCAGGGCGAGTTCACGCCGACGCCCCAGACCGGGCCGAACTCCTGGCCGATGATCGTGGTGACGCCGGAGGCGAGCGAGGCCTCCATGATCCGCGGCGAGAGCAGGTGGACGTGGGTGTCGATGGCGCCGGCGGTGGCGATCAGGCCCTCGCCGGAGACGATCGTGGTGCCGGTGCCGACGACCACGTCCACGCCGTCGAGGGTGTCGGGGTTGCCGGCCCGTCCGATCGAGGCGATCCGGCCGCCGATCAGGCCGATCGAGGTCTTGCGGATGCCCAGGACGGCGTCGATCACCAGCACGTTGCTGATCACCACGTCGCAGGTGTCCCGGACGGCGGCGGGCTTGAGGTGCAGGCCGTCGCGGGCGGTCTTGCCGAAGCCGGCCAGGAACTCGTCGCCGGGCGCCTGGGAGTCGGACTCCACGCGGACGATCAGTCCGCTGTCGCCGAGCCGGACGCGGTCCCCGGCGCGCGGGCCGTGCACGGAGATGTAGTCGTGCGGGGTGATCGAAGTCACGAGGGCACCTCGGAGTCGTCGAAGCCGGTCAGGTAGCCGGTGGCGCGGGCCTTCGCGAGGGCGGCCTCCTTCGCGCCGGGCGCGTCCAGGGGGCCGTCCACGAGCCCCGCGAAGCCGATCGCGACCCGCTTGCCGCCGATCGGCACCAGGCCGACCTCGACGGTGGTGCCCGGGTCGAAGCGCACCGAGGAGCCGGCCGGGACGGCCAGGTGGGTGCCGTAGGCGGCGGCCCGGTCGAAGGCCAGGCGCGGGTTGGCCTCGAAGAAGTGGAAGTGCGAGGTGACGGAGATCGGCACCCCGGAGGTGTTGTGGACGGGGAGCAGCAGGGTCTCCTCGACCGGGTCGTAGCCGGTGCCGTCGCCGATCAGCGCGCCGCCGGGGGCCTCGTCGCCGAGCGAGCCGGCGCCCTTGAACGGGTCGTTGACGACGGCGAGGCGGGTGCCGTCGTCGAAGACGGCCTCGACCTGGACGACGGTGACCACGTCGGGCACGCCGGGCAGCACGTCGTCGGCGGTCAGTACGGAGCGGCCGGCCTCGATGGCCTCGGCCAGGCGCCGGCCGTCGCGGGCGGCCTCGCAGACGGTGTCCGCGATCAGGGCGGTGGCCTCGGGGATGTTGAGGCGCACCCCCCGGGCGCGGCGGGCGCGGGCCAGTTCGGCTGCTGTGAAGATCAGCAGCCGGTCCCGCTCGGTGGGGGTCAGTCGCACGGTTCCTCGCTCGCGGTCGCCGGGGAGGGGGTCGGGGCCTCGCGGGCCACCCGGGTCGATGTTTGAACGGCGTTCAAACATCTCGGGCCATTGAACCCGCAGCGGGCCGCCCTGTCCAGCGTTGCCGCTGTGCGCGGGTTCGGCTTGCTGGGCGGGGGACGGGGGTGAGGGGGTGGGGAACTCCGGTGCGTGGCGGAGCGGGGAACCCCCGGCGCGCGGCGGGGCGGGCCCGGGGGCGCGCGGTCGGGAGCGCGGGCGGGCGCATGGTCGGGCGCACGGTCCGTACGGGCGCCGGGTGTGCGCGGGATCGGGTGTCGGCGCCCTCGAATACGGCCTCTGCGCTTCGCAAACCTGTCCGGCGCGGGCAGTTGGATCACGCGGACCACCCCGTGCCCCTTTCACCCCACGTGATCGGACGCACACTGTTGCAAACGCCGTCAACTGGGCATGAGGATGAGTGGTCAGAACCAGGGGGCCACCCGACCGGCGGGGGATCCGGAGGCGGGGGCCCGGATTTCAGGGCGGGGGCATGGGTTGATGGACGGTCAGTCGCGATTCCCGCGGCAGCGGACGAGTTCCGGCGACGCCTACCGGTCCGGGCCGGTCAAGGGGCCGGTCAGTACGGGCACCGCCCGGCCGGGTGCCCCGGCTCCGGGGTGCGCACTGCACCGGCGCCTGCACCTCGCGCTCGACCCGGCGGACCTGGTCGCGGTGGGCGCGGTCCGGCGGCGGCTGCGTTCGGCGCTGAGCCACTGGGGGGTGCCGGAGCTGTCCGACACCGCCGAGCTGCTCTCCTCCGAGCTGGTCACCAACGCGCTGCTGCACACCGGCAAGGGCGCGGTCTTCGACGCGGTGCTCGGCTCGGACCACCGGCTGCGCATCGAGGTGCAGGACGGCACCAGCAGACTGCCCGGTCGCCGGCGCGGCCCGGAGGCCGAGTACGCGACCTCGGGGCGCGGCCTGCTGCTGGTCGAGGCGCTCGCGGACTCCTGGGGCGTGCAGTTGCGCGGCGACGGCAAGGTCACCTGGTTCGAGCTCGTCATGCCCTGAGGCCCGCCCGGCACGTCGGCTCCGTCGCCGTCCGTCCGGGCCCGGCACGCGGCCGGCGTCGCCGCGGCCGCCGCCGTTCGAAGGGCCGTGCGATGGTTCGACGCCGATTGATTCGCTGTCGAAGCAAGCCCTGAACAGAAGGCGGAACGCAAGATTTCCGGCCCGTTGGCATTGCCGCTCGGCCGAACATTGGCCAGGATGGTGGGAATGTGTGTCCACGTGCGGGAAGCAGCGGGGAGACCGAACCTCGACTGGCCACCGTCCGGCGCACCGTCCTATCCAGCACGACCCATCACACCGCCACGCGGCCCGTCCGGACGGTCGGCGCGGTCCGCCACGGCAGCGGCAGGAGCAGCATGCCCACTGATCCCGAGTCGTCGGGGCCGGCGCTTCCGCCCGGCGCGGCGTCCGCCGTCGAGCCGCGCACGGCGCAGCCGCGAACCCTGCCGCCGCGAACCGTGGAGCCCGGGACGGTGGAAGCGAGCGCCGTCGAGACCGGAGGCGCGGCGCCGAGAGCGGTGGAGCCGAGGGTGGCCGAGCAGCCGGGTGCCGTGGAACGGCGCACCTCCGGCCAGCCCGTGACCGGCCCCACCACCGCCGGGACCGGCCGCGCCCGGCCGCCCGCGCAGCCGTCGCGCCGCAGCGCCTCGGCCCGGCCGTCCCCGAGCCTCGCCGCCGCCCGGCTGGCGCCGGTGCTCTCCGGCGGACTGCCGCCCGACACCGCGGACACCATGCCGGACTGGCTGGAGCCCGCGATGGCCGCCAACGGCATCGGCTCCTTCGACTGGGACATCCGCCGCGACGTCCTGGAGGGCGACCAGCGGGCCTGCGCGATCGTCGGACTGGACGCGTTGGAGCGCGGCCGCTTCGACCGCACGGCCGGCTCCTTCCTGGCCCTGCTGCACCCCGAGGACGCGCCCGTGGTGCGCCGCCGGGTCGAGCGCGCGGTGGCCGAGCTGGGCCAGTGCGGCGCCTACTACCGCACGGTCGGGGCGAACGGCATGCGCGCGGTGCGCTTCCGCGGCCGGGTGCTCGCCGACGCGTTCGGCCGGGCCTCCCGGATGGTCGGCTTCGTCTGGGACGCGACCGTCGAGCTGCACAAGCGCGACCACGCCGACCGGATGGCCCTGCTGCGGGCGGAGCGCTCCCGGTTCATCAAGGAGGCGGCGCGCGCCCTCTCCGAGGCCGTCACCGTGCGTGACGTGGCCCGGGTGTTCACCGAGCTGCCGCTGCCCGGACTGCCGCCGGACGGCCTGGTGCTCGCCTCCTTCGAGGCCGGACGCACCCAGATCCTCGGCGCCTCCGGCTACCGCGCCGAGACGCTGGTGGTCCGGGACCGCACCGTGCTGCCGCCCGGCCACCCGGCCGCCGAGTCGCTGCGGCACCGCGCGCCGGTCTTCGTCTCGACCCGCGAGGAACTGCGCGACGGCTACCCCGACGTGTGGGAGGCGACCAGCCGCGGCGGTCGGGGCTCCTGGGCGTACCTGCCGCTGGTGGCCAGCGGCCGGGCGATCGGCGTCTGCGTGGTCAGCTTCGACGACGAGCGCGAGCTGGACACGGACGAGCGCACCCTGCTGTCCACCCTGGGCGGGCTGGTCGCCCAGTCGCTGGCCCGGGCCCGGCTGCACGACGCCGAGCACGAGCTGGCCGCCGGACTCCAGCGGGTGATGCTGCCGCGCACCGTCCCGTCCATCCCCGGCGTGACGACCTCCGTGCGCTACCTCGCGGCCGGCTCCGGCCTACAGATCGGCGGCGACTGGTACGACGTGGTGCCGCTGCCCGGCGGGCACGTCGGCCTGGTGATCGGTGACGTCCAGGGCCACGACGTGCACGCCGCCGGGATCATGGGCCAGCTGCGGATCGCGCTGCGGGCCTACGCGGCCGAGGGCCACCCGCCCGCCGCGGTGATGGCCCGCGCCTCCCGCTTCCTCGCCGACCTGGACACCGACCACTTCGCGACCTGCACCTACGCCGAGGTCAACGTGGACTACGGCGTGGTCTACGCCGTCCGGGCCGGCCACCTCGACCCGGTGGTGCGCCGCGCCGACGGCACCGCCGCCGTGGTGCCGGTCGCCGGCGGGCTGCCGTTGGGCATCGACCCGGACCAGGAGTACCGGGTCACCCGGTTCAGCCTGGACCCGGGCGAGACGGTGCTGCTCTGCACCGACGGCCTGGTCGAAGCACGCGGCATGGACCTGGACGAGGGCATCGCCCGGCTCACCCGGGCGCTCGCACGTCCGCTGCCGGACGCCGCCCGGGCCGCCCGCGACCCGCTGGAGGAGCTGGCCGACCGGATCGCCTCCCAGGCGGCCGACTCCAACGAGCGCGAGGACGACATAGCGCTGCTGCTCCTGCGCTGGGACGGCCCGGCCGGCGGCCTGGCCGCCCAGCAGCTGCGCCGCCGGATCGGCCAGGCCGACCTGGCGCGGGTCGCCGAGGTCCGGGCCGAGCTGCGCGACGCGCTGCGCCGCTGGGGCGTGGCGGAGTTCATCGACACCGCCGAGCTGCTCTCCTCCGAGCTGGTCACCAACGCGATCCGGCACACCGACCGGGACGCCATGTTCACCGCCCGGCTCTACCGGGAGCCGGCCGGGGACGGCGGCCGGGCCCGGCTGCGGGTCGAGGTGGAGGACGAGTCGGACCTCTGGCCGACCCGTCGGACGCCGGGGGAGCAGGCTTCGTCCGGGCGGGGGCTGATGCTGGTGGAGGCGCTGGCGGATTCCTGGGGTGTGGAGCCGCGGGGTTCCGGCAAGCGGATGTGGTTCGAGCTCAGCGGTACGGGGGCGGCGGCGGCCTGAGCCCCCGTCCGGGCCGGTCCCCGGCGGTGTCGCGGGTGTGCCGCGGCGCACCCGGGGACGCCCGCTTCGACAACGGGCGGGCGGATGGGCGTGGGCCGGCGTCGGGCGTGGGCCGGCGACGGGCGTTGGTCAGCGTCGGGCGAGCCGCGGACAGCCGTCGCACATGTCCGCCGGTTCCGCCGTGTAGACGAGGCAGCAGCTCGCCCGGGACCGGTCCGGGCGGGGAGCGTTCTCGCCCGCGGCCGCCGGAGGCGCGAAGCCGGCGCCCGGGGTGAAGGGGGCCGGGCCGGGCCCGCCGTCCGCGCCGGGCGCCAGCAGCGCGGCCAGTTCGGCGCGCGCCCGCTCCCGCTCCCCGAGCAGTCCGCCCGCGAACCAGAGCCCCTCCACCACGGCGTCGGTGGCCATCGCCCACAGCACCCGGGGCCCGCGCCGCGCCTCCGGGCCGAAGGCGGTCAGCACCGGGGCCAGGAAGGTGCCCAGCGCGGACCGCAGTTCGGCACCCAGCGCCGGTTCGTCCGGTGCCGTCCGGGCCGGGCCGGAGCCGGCCGCCGGGTCCTCCGGCAGGCAGACGAACTCCGCGGCGCGGACGGTGAGTTCGACGCCGTCGGAGCGCCGGCGCAGCGAGACGTCGTCGACGCCGAGCAGCGGGACGCGGCGCTCCAGGAACCACGGCAGCGTGAACAGCAGCGAGACCGGCCAGACGAAGCGGTGCAGCCCGAACCCGGCCGCGACGTCCGGGCGCAGCGGCTGCCCGTAGCGGGCGAGGCCCCGCCGGGCGTCGTGGGCGATCAGCTCGCGCACCGCCTCGGGGCGGGTGGCGAGGTCGGCGGCGGACATCCGGCCTCCGCCGTCGCGGGGCGGGGCGCAGCGCACCGTCAGGACGGGGGTGAGCGCGGAGATCCGGTGGTACGAGGGGGCGCCCGGGGTGATGGGGGCGGCGGGTGCGGGGACGGGGGTGCGCGTCCCGGTGGCGCGGGGGGCGCGCGGCGCGGGGCCGGGCCGGGTGCTGCTCGCGGTCATGGGCGGCCCCATCGGGTCGACCGGGGCGCCCATGGTCCGCCCGGCGGTGCCCGGTGGCGTGCCGGGCGCGGCCGGACCGGGGCATGGCGGTGCCCGGGGAACGGCAAGGCTGACCCGGCCGGGGCACTGCTCGCCCCGGCCAGGTTAGCCTCACCTTAGCTGATTGCTCCCCCGGTCTCGCTCGCGATGCGCCCGTCCGGGGGAGGCCCCGGCGCGCGGGCCGCGCCCAGCTGGCGCGCGAGCCAGACCGGCACTCCGCCCAGTGCCGCCACCAGCCGGCTCGCCTCGGCGCGCAGCCGCGCGGCCTCGGCCGGCTCGGACACCTCGGCGAGCGCCGCGAGCGCCGGTGCCACCCCCACCGTGAAGCCGAGTTGCTCGCGCAGCCGCAGCGAGGCGTCGAAGCCCTCCCGGGCGTTGCCGCGGTCCCCTCGGGAGAGCGCCAGCGCGGCCAGGTGGCGCCAGGTGTACGAGCGCAGCAGTTCGTCCCCGCGCTCGCCGGCGCCGTCGTGCGCCCGGCGGTAGGCGATCCAGGCGGCGCCGCGGTCGCGCAGCAGGTTCTCGGCGACCAGTCCGCGCCGGAAGTCCAGCAGCGGGCGGCCCGGGGCGTCCGGCGGCAGCAGGGCCGAGGTGCGGCCGAGCGCGGCCTGTGCCTCGTCCAGCCGGTCCCGTGGGCCGAGCACGCTCGCCACGTACGCGAGGAAGCCGCGGGCGCAGGCGGCGGCCGCGCGCTGCTCGGTTCCGGCGGCCAGCGCCTCCGCCAGGCGCAGCGCCTGTTCCGCCTGGGTCCAGTGGGCGGCGGTGAACAGGCACCGCTCGATGAGGAGTTCGGCCCGTCCGAGGGCGGCTGCCGGGTCGTGTTCGGCGGCCGGTCGCAGCA
This sequence comes from Kitasatospora sp. NPDC056783, assembly GCF_042789895.1. NCBI lineage: Bacteria > Bacillati > Actinomycetota > Actinomycetes > Kitasatosporales > Streptomycetaceae > Kitasatospora > Kitasatospora sp. NPDC056783. The sequence goes on along the minus strand of NZ_JBHUAF010000099.1, from coordinate 4,711 downwards.
GGTCGGCGGCCTCCTGCCAGCACCCCCGGGACCGTAGCCGCCACACGGTGTCACCCGGCTCCTCCGGTGCCGCCCGCCCCCGGCCGTCCGGGCCGCTCGGGTCCCATCCGTGCTCCGACAACGCCACCTCCTTGTGTGCGCCATCCGGCAAGGGCACGGACCAACCCCTGGGGCCCCGCCGCCGCGACCCGTGCACATCGCGACGGCGGGGCGAAAGGCCCGCGCTGTGGCGGCAATTCAACACGGGGGTGAGCTTGTGCACCAGATCACGAGCGAAGGTTGTTGATTTCGGAGGAGAAATGATCTAGTGGAGTGATCGCGGCGTGCCCGGGCGGGGCCGCCCGGTGGGTCAGGACGTCCAGCCGGTCTCCATCAGGGCCTCGGCGGCGCCGTTCGCGGGCTGCGGCACACCCGCCAGGTCCAGGCTGAACAGGGCGACCAGCAGTTGTTCGCCGCGCACGGTGGCCTGGTGCGAATAACCCGCGAGGGTGAACATCGCGGCGGCCATCTCCTCGGCGTGCAGGGTCTGGAGCCAGAGGCACTCGACCGACTTCACGTCGGCGGGCTCGGTCCAGGTGTCCACCTGGGCGACCATCCGGCTGCCGAGCAGGGTGACGCCGTCGCGCTCCTGGGCCTCGGTCAGCTCCAGGTCGTCGAAGCCGAGCCACTCCAGGTAGCGGGCGGCGGTGAACACCGCGTCCTGCGAGGTGCGCACCGGGTGCGGGCGGAACGGCGCGCGGTGGCGGAACGGGCGGGCGCGACCGGCCGAGGGCGGTGCGGGCGGGGCCGGGGCCGGCGCGCTCGCCGGGTGGGCCGGGTACGGGCGGGCGGCCTGCGGGCCGGGGGCGGCGAGCGGGGCGGCGGTGCCGGTGCCCAGCCGGGTGGTGCGGTCCACCGGGAGCCGGACGGTGGCGCCGCAGTTGCAGGTGAACTCGGGCTGCGGCCACTGGTCGGAGCGGCCGCAGTGCGGACAGCGCATGCTCAGCCAGGAGTCCTCCCAGGAGCGGAAGCGCACCTGTACCGGCACCCCGCCGCGCAGCAGCGGCACCTTGAGCGAGGCGCCGCACGGGCAGGGGAGGGAGGGCGGTTCGTAGAGGTGCTCGCGGCGGCAGGCCGGGCAGCGGATCGCCCGGGCGCCACCGCCGGGCCCCTGCCGCGTGGGGTCGTGTCCGGTGAAGTCGTCGGGCAGTCCTGCCATCGCGGGCTCCGTCCGTCGGTGTCGGGTGAAGTCGGGCGATTTCCATGCTCCCCGAAATGTCCGGCGCCGGGCGCGGAATGGGGCAATCCTCAGGGTCGGATCAGGGAGACTCGGCCTCGTGGCCGGGATCGGGCTCCTTCCCGAGGGGGATGTCCGGCCGGGGCGGTCGGCCGGACGATCAGCGGGCCGGGCCGGCGGACCAGCGGGCCAGATCGGCGGGGGTGTCGAGGTCGTCCGGGGTGGCGATGTCGGCGCACTCGACCAGGACGAGTTCCGCCGGGTGGGCCGCCAGCAGCGCGCGGGCGCCGGCGTCGCCACGGGCGCCGGCCGCCGCCTCGGCGAAGTGCCGGGCGCCGATCAGCACCGGGTGCCCGCGCCGTCCGTGGTAGGCCGCCGCGGCCAGTTCGGCGCCCGCCCGGTGGGCGGCGAGCAGCCGGGCCACCGCGGCCGGGGTGACGCCCGGAGTGTCCACCAGCAGCACCAGCACCGCCGGGGTGCGCGGGGCCAGCGCGGCCAGGCCGGCCCGCAGCGAGGAGCCCATGCCCCGCGCCCAGTCCGGATTGCCGACCAGCCGGCAGCCCGGCAGGAACGCGGTGGAGCGCACCCGATCGCCCTCCGCGCCCAGCACCACCGTGACCTCCGCGCAGCCGCCGGCCCGGGCCACCGCCGCCGCGTGCTCCACCAGCAGCCGGCCGCCGTACCGGATCAGGGCCTTGGGCCGCCCGCCGAGGCGCCGCCCGCCCCCGGCGGCGAGGACCAGGGCGGCGACCGGTCCGGCGGCCGGTCCGGCGGCGGGTCCGGCGGCGGGCTCTCGATCGGCGGGTGTCAGGGCGGCGGGTGTCAGGGCGGCGGGTGTCAGGGCTGTGGGTGTCGGGGCTGTGGGTGTCGGGGCGGCGCTCTGCATGGGGCCAGCCTGCCCGTTCGGGGCCCCGGCCCGCACGGAGGCGGCCCGGAGGGGGGAGCTGAGCCGGTGTGAGCTTCGACATGCTGCGGGGCCGCACGTGGCGTCGGCTTGACCTTCTCTTGGGGTGGCTGATCTGCTGGTTCGCCGTCACCCCGCCCCTGACCCCGGGAGTTCTCCGTGCCCGCCCGCCGTACCAAGATGTCCGCTGCCACCGTGTTCCTGATATGCGCGCTCGCGCTGGTCGGTTGGCTGATCGGCGGCCGCGACCACAAGCCGGCCGACTCGAAGGCCGACGGCGGCACCGCCGCGCCCGCCGGGGGGAAGGGCACCAGCCCGCTGCTGAACCCGGACGGCACCAAGCCCGGCCTGGCGCCGCTGACCACCCCCGAGGAGCAGAAGGCCGGCCGGGACGTCATCGCCAAGGTCACCACCGCCGCCGTCGGCGCCAAGGACGGCTACGACCGCAACGAGTTCGGCCCGGCCTGGACGGACAACGTCGAGGGCGTCCCGTTCGGCGGCAACAAGTGCGACACCCGCAACGACCTGCTCGCCCGGGACGGCACGGCCGTCGAGCACAAGGACGGCTCGGACTGCACGGTCACCGCGATGACCATCTGGGACCCGTACACCGGTAAGACCGTCCAGTGGACCAAGCAGCAGGCCACCAAGATACAGATCGACCACGTGATGCCGCTCTCCTACGACTGGCAGATGGGCGCCAGCAAGTGGGAGAAGCTCAAGCGCGTCCAGATCGCCAACGACCCGCTCAACCTGATCCCCGCCGACGGCTCGCAGAACGCCTCCAAGGGCGACTCCGGCCCGGCCAACTGGCTGCCCGCCAACACCGAGATCCGCTGCTCCTACGCGGTGCGCTTCGCCCAGGTCTCGCTGAAGTACCAGCTGCCCGTCACCGAGGCCGACAAGAAGGCCATGCTTCAGCAGTGCGGCGGCTGACGAAACGTTAAATCCACGTCGTGAGAGGGCGGAGACGATGCGCGCGGGGGCGGCCGGATGGTATTCGTGGGCGGTGGCCCCGATGATCTCCCGGCTTCCCCGGTCGCCCCTTCCCCCGGCGCTCCGGCCTCCCCGGTTTCCCCGGCTCTCCCGGCGCGCGCTGCCCGCCCTCGCGCTCGTGCTGCTCAGCGGCTGTACCGGCGGCGGAGGTGACCGGACGCCACCGGACGGACGGGCCGCCGCCGACGTCGCCCCGGCCCTGCGCGCGTTCCACGACCAGCGGATCGACTGGCAGCCCTGCCCGGACCAGGACGGCACCGTCCAGTGCGCCGACCTCAAGGTCCCGCTGGACTACGCCGACCCCGGCGGCCCCACCGTCGACGTCGCCCTCGCCCGGGTGCCCGCCGCCGACCGGCGGCGGCGCCTGGGCGCCCTGGTGCTCAACCCCGGCGGCCCCGGCAACTCCGGTACGGCGATGGTCCGGTGGGGCTGGCAGGGGTTCCAGGGCCCGCTGCACGACCGGTACGACCTGGTCGGCTTCGACCCGCGCGGCTCCGGTGACACCACCCCCGTCCACTGCCTGGACGACCGCACCCGCGACGAGTGGAACACCACCGACGACCCCGGCTACGACCACGGCAAGGTCCTCGCCCAGGCCTGCCAGGCCCGGCACGCCGACCTGCTGCCGCACCTCGGCACCCGCGACACCGCCCGCGACCTCGACGTGCTGCGCGGCGCCCTCGGCGAATCCAAGCTCGACTTCCTCGGCTTCTCCTACGGCACCCACCTCGGCGCGCGCTACGCCGAGGAGTTCCCCGGGCACACCGGCCGGCTCGTCCTCGACGGCGCCGTCGACCACGGCGCCGACCCGGGGCGGCTCGGCCTCGAACAGGCCGCCGCCGCCGAGGCGGGCTTCCGGGCCTTCGCCGCCGGCTGCGCCACCGAGGAGCGCGAGGCCTGCCCGCTCGGCGCCGACCCGGCCACCGCCCCGCAGCGCCTCGCCCGCTTCCTCGACGGCCTGCGCGACCACCCGCTGCGCACCGGAGACGGCCGCAGCCTCACCGCGGCCCTCGGCTGGAACGCCATCCTGAACGCGCTCTCCGACGGCCGCCGCTCCTGGCCCCGGCTGCGCGAGGCCATCGAGCCGGCCGTCACCGGGGGCGGGGCCGACGGCCTGCTCGCCCTCGCCGACGAGGCCGACGGCCGCACCGAGGACGGCGGCTACCGGACCGCCGCCGACGCCTTCGCCGCCATCTCCTGCGTGGACGGCCCGCCGGCGCCCCCGGAGCCGGAACTGCGCGCGGACCTCGCCGAACTCGCCACCCGCGCCCCGCTGACCAGCGGACACGCCCCGGTCGGCACTCTGCTCGACCCGGACTGCCGCTCCTGGCCGTTCCGCTCGCCCGAGCCGGCGCGGGTGATCCGGGCGCCGGGCAGCGCGCCGATCCTGGTGATCGGCTCCACCGAGGACCCGGACACCCCGTACGTCTGGGCGCAGCGGCTGGCCGCCGGGCTGGAGCACGGGGTGCTGCTCACCCGGGAGGGCGGCGGGCACACCGCGTACGACAAGAGCGGCTGTGTCCGGGACGCGGTGGCCGGGTTCCTGGTGGACGGCCGGATGCCGGCGGCCGGGACGTCCTGCCCGTCCGACTGAG